>JBKJYK010000220.1:0-14626 GCA_046715515.1 Candidatus Nitrosocosmicus sp. | reverse complement strand
TCCATTTATGATATATTAGGTTCTATTGACAACAACGAAATCATAGTTGAAAGTGAAAACGGAATACCTGATGAGCACAGTCTTTTGGGCAAAGTAAAAGGGGTTGTTTCTGAATATGAAACCCAATGGTATTGAAAAGATACATCTAAAATTTATATGTCTTTTTTAAAAACCCCAACTTTAGGAGTTAACTCCCTCAGCTAAAAAGCATATGTTATATTATCATCGTGAAACCACTATCTTTTGTATATAGGCAATGGCAGCAGAGTCCGTGTTTATCCATGTCATAATCTCACTTTCAGTTTTGCTGTTTAGCGCCAAAGTGTTTGCCGAGATTTTCCAAAGGCTAAAGATGCCTGTTGTCTTGGGGGAGCTTTTGGCTGGAATCATAGTGGGACCCTATGCATTGGGAGGACTACCACTGTTTGACGGGGGGCCACTGGTGGTGTTGGATGAGACCGTCAAGCACATTGGAGAGCTGTCTGCCATTGTGATTTTGTTTGTTGCTGGGTTGGAGATAACACCAAGGGAGTTTCTTAGGGGAGGCGCGGCATCCTTCACCGTGGGGGCACTGGGTGTAATTGTGCCATTCTTTGTGGGGTTTGCCGTATTCTCGATGTATGGCCTTGGGGCGTTTGAAACCCTTTTGATTGCCACTGCCCTAACTGCAACGAGCATAGCAATATCCATCCAGGTGTTAACTGAACTTGGCAAAATGCAATCAAAGGAGGCGCGGCTTATTTTGGGGGCTGCTATAGTAGACGACATTCTTGCTATTGCCGTACTTTCGGTTGTGGTAACCATGGTTCAGTCCGGAAACATCACCCCTGATTTCATGGAAATTACCTTTCTGATCTTAAAAATACTGGGGTTGTTTGCGGTTCTGCTAATGGTTGCCATTTTCCTGGTTCCAAGAATATTGCACCGGGAAAAACTATGGAGGTCAAAGGGAAGCATAGAGGGAATCACAACTGCGATTTTCTTTGGCACAGCCGGAATAGCCGCATATGTTGGTTTGTCCCCCATAGTAGGAGCGTTTGCGGTTGGGATGGCCATTGCAAGTACCAAACTGATAAAGCAGGTGGAAGAGTACGTCCACAAGCTGCAGTTTATCTTTGCCCCCCTCTTCTTTGCCATAATAGGCGCACAGGTGGATTTGAGGGGAATCAACCTAAATGTTCTTTTTATTGCGGGGATAGTTGTCGCGATTGCAGTCTCCACAAAACTCATTGGTTGCGGCTTGCCTTCGTTGATATTTCTTAAGGATAGGGCAAAATCCATGAGGGTCGGAATCGGCATGATATCCAGAGGTGAGGTTGGATTGATTGTTGCTGGTGTTGGGGTCACAACAGGCGCATTGTCCACCGACATTTACACTGCAATAATCATCATGGTTGCATTGACTACAATAATAACCCCGATATGGCTAAAGAAGTTATACCAGAAGGAGAACCCCACAGCATCAACAAAATAAAGTGTTAATGTATACGCCACACCAAATGCATTGTGCAATTCCCAATCACGGCATTGCTTTTACTGGCATGTTGGGAGCACCAGATAATTGCCACTAGCTCTATTGGAAAAGGATCAGAGCAAGTTTTGAATGCGGTTATGGCAATAGATATTTAATACTGTTGTCAGTAACCAATAAAAAGAGAATAATTGAATCCTTTGTATTTTTTTTAGGTGTGATTATTACAATAGTAATAGGAAATTCAAATATTGTTTTTTCGGACCCCGATAGTAAAGTAATCTATTCGAATTGGATACTGATAATAAACTCCCTTATTGCCGCAGGCCTTGCTTTAATGATTTTCTTTAAGGATAGAGCAAACAAGGAGGACGACAAGGCCAATATTCTTCTGACACTTGGACTTGTCTTTTGGTTTACAGCAAATATCATTTGGGGCCATTATGAACTGGTGCTTGATATTGTATCGCCTGTTCCCTCCTTAGCCGATTTATTCTTAATTTCGGCTTACGGATTTCTGATTTACAGGCTGGTGTTAATATACAAAAAGTTCGGTCGAATCGCAAATAAAAAAATACTGTTTGCAATAATTTTCGGTTCCGGTTTATTTTTAGCATATATATTAAACCTAACCCTAACCGTAACAGAAACATCGAGTTTCATGGGCCTTATGCTCTTTGCAGTTACTATAGCATATCCCATATTGAATTCAATTCTAACTGTTCTTGCATTAATGATTCTCCTTGAAATAAAGCATGAAAAACATCATTTTATTCCCTGGGTCTGTGAATTAGTTGGGCTTTTGGCAATAGTTATCGGAGATAGTTGGTTTGCAATTGTTGTCCTGACCGCATTAGTTGAACAACTATGGATGTCTTACTTGCTGCTATCTTCCCACTATTTGCTAATTGCAGGTGGCCTTATTTGGCATCTTAAGTACCACATAAAATGGCATTCAAAAGACCTCACTTTCAAAATCTTGACAAAGATAGGAAACAAAAGGTCTACAAAGGTTTCCCTGGCTTCGATCACTGTAATGACCCTACGGATATTCTCAAGTTTTTATTTTACAAATGTCCTAAGTGGTAAAGGCGATGGAGATTTTTTCATAAGTGATTCTAATCCTTTGCCCCAATCAGAATTTGGCAATGGAGAAAAAAAAGAGTATGTAATTGGGGCCATCCTGCCATATACGGGCTCATTATCATCCATTGGCAAACCGGTCAAAATAGCATTGGAAAAAGCTGAGTATGACGTAAACAAACATTTTGAGGACACAAACTCATCTCATCATCCAGGTTTAAGCTATTGATGGTTGATTCAAAGACAAGTCCCGAACAGAGCCTCATGGCAATATAGAAATTGCATGAGAGAGGAGCAAAAATCATTGTAGGGCCTGCTACCAGTACCGCAGTTGCCGCTGTCAAAGAATATGCAGACATCAACAACATCATAATTATCAGTTATTCAAGTACCTAGCCCTTGCTGTCTGTCAAAGGAGACAGCCTTTTTCGGTTTGTTCCGGATGATACATATCAAGGAAAAATAATTGCCGAAAGAATGATTAGCGGTGGATTAAAAGTTATTGTTCCGTTCTGGAGAGGCGATATATATGGAAATGAACTTTACAATTCCACCAAATACCATTTTGAAAAGCTAGGTGGCAAAGTAAAGGAGGGCATCAACTACAGTCCCCCCACAGGTAAATTTGCAACAAGTTTGCACCGTATAAATTTCATAATGTGGAACCAAGAATTAGAAAAACTAAATACAGTTGTCTCCGGCGCCATAAAAAAATACGGTTCTAATTCTGTGGTGGGTGTCTACGCAATATCATTTGATGAGATAACCCCCATACTGATCCAAGCTCCTCTTTTTGAAAACCTTGAAAAAGTAAGATGGTATGGCAGTGACAGTGTTGCGCAAAACCACCATGTAACAAAGAATGTTGATTCGGCGGCTTTTTCAATGAAAACTAATTTTAACAATCCGTTGTTTTCAATAGGTAAAGAGACAAACAAATCTCACGATCTTGGGGAGGAACTGGAAAAAAAATTGCACCATGTAGGCTCATTAACATATCCCGCTATAGCCTATGACTCCTATTGGATATCGTCACTAAGCCTTGATAAAAACGGCACAATCAACCATGGAAGTGAAGAACAGGCCAAATCATTTAAGGACATCGTTACTGAAACTGCAGAGTCATTTGATGGAATGTCCGGTAAAATAAAACTCAATGAAGCAGGTGACAGAATTGGCGATAGTTATGATTTTTGGGTGGTTGGCAAAGATAATGAAACTCAAAGTTACGAGTGGGAAAAGGAATAACATAGGTTGCCAAAACACAATCCTAAAGTCTTGGCGTTACTTTCCATGTAGGTGAAAATTGCAAGATGGCAGGATTCAAAAAAGATGCCTTTTTTGTGGTTCACCATAACATTTTGGCAAATGCCGCAAAGTGGGCAGAGAACCATCTTTCCATATATTGGTTTTTTGTGCGGCGATAATTAGGTTCAACCAACACAAATGCTATTATATTACAGGTTTTTCCTGCATATATTGAGCATGACCAGCAGACCCAGAGGCAAGATTACAGTATCAGTCTTTATCGCTTTATCATTTTTATCCCTAAACACAGTATACGTATCAATTACCGCGTTAGAGGCAAATGGCCAGATGTCAGGCACAATAGAGAAAGAAATACAAAACCAAACAGATGTCGGTGACAAACAAAATATTGTCAGACTGTTAGCAAGCCTTACACAACACAGGCTAGAAGAGGCAGCAAACATTTTGGAAATAACCAGCAAACAGGATGCAGTGAGAATGACCCCCTATTTTGGCAACATAAGTCAACTTCATATGGGAATTTCGGAAAATCTTGATTCAGAAAAGAGAAACTTGGCCAAGGAAATACGTGGTCACAACAAAGATTTTGGGAGCATTTACTTTACCATGCCTAACGGTGATGTTTACATTGGTGAGCCATTCTACACCCAAAAACAGCTTCCAAGGCTCAATTTTGCGGATAGAGATTGGTATAAAGGGGTAACATCTACAAATGCCACCTACACTAGTTCTGTATTTTTCTCGGCTTCCATTCATGCACCTGCAACTGCCATAGCCGTGCCTGTTTACTCTACAACTGAAAACAGCAACATCATCATCAATAGTAGTGATAGTAGCGGTGGTAACAACATCATAGATAGCAAAACAGGGTATTTGCTAACAGGATATTGGGTCGGAATAGTTGATTTGCAAAGTGTCAACGAAACTATAAAAAACCTGAGCCTTGATGAAAACAATCAAATAACAATTGTTGACCATGAGGGCAATGAGTTTATCAATTCCAATACGAGCAAATATTTGGAAAAAAGCAATGCTAGCTCAAATGCCAATGACAACTCCACTCTTAATCCAACCGTCAACGAGCATCTCAACCAGCCACAGAAGATAAACTCACTTGCCAACCTAGAGAGTGTCAAAAAAGCATTAAGCGGTAACAGTGGATCAGGTGTTGAAATTGTGGATGGCGTAAAATTTTCAATCACCTACCAACCATTACAGGCAGGAACACACACATGGGCAGTATTGTTAATGTCTAAAACATAAAAAAACTTTTTTTGGGTGTGGTTGCCTATAGAATTTGATTCCCGGCATTGACTTTGAAATAGCGGTTTATATTTTTGTTTAATGGCAATTTTTTTTATGTGTTTTGCATAATGGCCCATCCCCATTAACTATACCACACATACCGAATAAGCATCTGTGAAATTGTTTTGCCTTTTCAAAATGCAGTATTTGACATTCACAAAGGTTAATGTAGTTGTTAATGTGGAATCATTATGCATCATATAAAACGGATAGCAGATGTTTTGCTTGGTAACATATGTCTCTTTGCATGATTGTCACACATCCATTTAAGGACAAGGTAATTACATGGTCCGGATTACTTGGACATATATCACAATCCAATAAAAAAAATTAATTGGCTAAATACCACAGCAACAATGTAGCATTTTATTTTTTGTGATTGTGGCCATTAAAACAGATTGTCGCCATGGTTGGCGGTAACCAAAGAAAACTGATTCGCTACAACGATATTGGGAAACATATGCATAGTCAAAGTATTTCGCATAAATCATCAATAGTAATATGGATTTGTCATCTGTCACCATTATAAATTTTATAAAAACATTTAACATTGCAAAGATAGAAAAGCGATTGATTAACTTCATTCCAATAAAATACTACTAATATGCTATCAACATATTCTCATTATGCTAAAGAAAAAGCATTATCTCTATGTACTTATCACAGCCATCCTATTTATCTCCATATATTTGAATAGTTTGTGTATCAGCAATACTGTTGTTCATAAAGCATATGGTCATAGTTTTACCCCAAATGACTATGCTTCGTTTATAGCATCTATAGATCAATTTCAAACAGAGTCAAAGCTAGTTCAGACAAACCTTGCCAACAACAATCTAACATTGGCCCAGGGACATGCCGGTAAGGCTGCCAACCTGTATTTTCAGAATCTTATGTTTGAAATTGCGGAAAAGGATCAAAAGGTGGCAGAAGATCTTTCAAAATCAGTAAAAAGTGTATTACAGAATGTGTCATCATCGGCTTTTGCATCATCAGCATCAGAAGCAGTAGCTAAACAGCAGCAGGTAAATCAACTAGTTGCAGACATCGATACAAAAGTAGATGAGATCATAACAATGACAATAAGGCAACAGCAGGGAGGCTCAGACTTTTTGAGCACTTTTGTGGGTCTAGTATCCAGCATATTTGGCGAAAAAAAAGGCGAGAACAATCCCACAATCCAACCAGTAAGGGTCGCGGAACTTGTTGACAGTGTGTTAAGAAGTTATGGTAACGCTTATAGTATTAGTTTTGATATGACCAATATGTCAAACATGGCAATGACTGCCACCAATTCTTCAATGTCCATGAGCGGCATGAGTGACGACAACAATAGTGTCAGTGGAATGGACCACATGAACATGTCCCCTACAATGATGAATGGCAACATCAACAACGCAAGCAAAGACGATTCATTGGCAAATGTTGCAGAACATCAAAGCGCCCAGGCATTGGCTGCAAAAGCACTAGAAATCTTCAACGAAGAACTCAGGTCCGCGGCTCCTGATAAAGACTCAACAGTTTTTGTTTCCAACATTGAAAACGGTTTAATAAAACTCCATGATTCAATCAAAGATAAGGCATCCCCAATGGATGTAATGATGATTGCCCATACACAGATTCATCCAAACCTTTTGGATGCATTTGACCTACCATTGCGGCCAAGTGCTTAAATTTCCTCTGTGGCATATTTTTTATGTGCAATAAACAAGGAGTATGATATGTGCAAAATGACACAAATTATTATGTACAGGCAATTGGTTTTACTATCACAAATTGCTTAAAATCAAGATAACAGACCAGGTACTACCTGTTCCTTCCTCTACATTTAACACAACAGTCATGCAAACAAAAACTGTATTTTTATTTTATCTGGATCAAAAACATACAGTGAAGAAGGATATCGTTTATCCGACTTCAGCATTGTCTCATCAATAGAAATTCCCCAGTTTGCAAAATGATTTTTCAATCTGCTTATCTCACCTTTATAGTTGGGCCAGATGATGGCATAGTGATCAAGTCCCGATTTATCATCATTGTCTGCATGCAAAATATCTGTCCCAGCCCAAGTATTAACGGCTACATGGTGATGGTAACTGTCAGCGGCAAAAAAAGATTCACAAACAAAAACCAATAAAATTGGACAGATAAATATCACATACCGTATTGGTTTGATTTTATATGGCAAACTCCTGTAGTGTGAGATGAAATCATACAGGTAAAAAACACATATAAGATAAGGTTATAAAAAACATGAACCAAAAGTTCTAAAATTTGTTGCGTGCACACTAATTTGATGGTTTAAAAACAACCTCCCAACAAAAAAAGTCGGATTATGCTACTAGCTTCCCCCTAACAGTGTCTTGACCACATTCTTAAACTCTTCATCATTGAGTGGTGGTATATTGGCGATCTTGAGGTTTTGTTCAATATGTTCGGGCTTCTTATAGCCTATAAGCGGGGCAATAACAGATGGGCTTGAGCGTATTATCTGAACCAGTTTTGCCACCTGATCAGTCAATCCCATATAGTCGGGAACTTTAGACTTCAGCAATCGACTTTGAAACAATGGAATGCTGGTAAATACTTTAACATTCAATCTATCTGCAGCCTCCAATATAGTCAGATTTTTTTCTGATCTCACATTTTGATTTCTAAGTAACAGGGCCTCACTATATGCCAAGTTGTATGGAAGCTGGACAAATCTAAATCCGTGTTGCATACCCCCAACTTTTTCAGCAAGATGGATTACTTCTTCCAATGACAAATATTCTTTATTTCCATTGGGTACCCTAAAACAGGTCCATGTTGCCATCCCATAATAGCGTATCTTGTTATTTGATCTGTATTTCTCATATACTTCAAAGACTTTTGAGAGCATTTCAAAGAATTGTTCTTTGCTAACGTCGTTATACCAACTTTCAAAAGCATTGTGTATGTAAACCAGGTCTATAGTACTAAGATGCATATTCATCAAAGACTTGTCAATGCATTTAGAGATGTAGTTTGGGTTAAGAACGTTGTAACCAGAACTTATATCACCTGCATCAATCACACCAGGTGAAATAAACATATTTTGCACATATTCCGTTACGTCTATTCCAGGGTAATCGCCATCGTTTGTAATATATCCATTCTTTGTACAGACAAATATCTCATCCCTTGATATGACATCCTCATCATTTATCAGACGGGCTAATGCCCGACCGATACTTTTCTCCGATTTCATGGCACGGTAATTAATAGCTGTATCAATTACGTTTACAGCGCCGGATTTGATTGATTCATAAACTGCATTTTCCATAGCCCTGTCATCCTCCAGAGTTGGTTGACCAAGGTAGGTTCCCATGCCAATGCTTGATAAATAAATACCATCAAAAAGACGAAAGTGACTTGGCTTTCCTTTTTTTTGAACTGCATAGTCTACATATTTTTTAGTTCCTTTATGACTTGCATAGCCATTTATTATTTTATATGCATTGGACAATTATAGATCGCTTTACAATCCATCAGAAATTAATATGTTTAAAACGATATAGGCACACATGCGTATTTAACTGATATCTACAAAATATTTCTTATTGTTTGACTATGGAGCATAATATAGCCTCTTTAGCAAGTCTAAAAAAATACATGTTTAGCAATGATTATGAAATCATGCTTTGCAGATATCAAAAGATATTACTATGGTTATCATAACCTTATTGCCTGATAGTGGAAAAAAGGTAAAAAGACACACCTTATATCTGTATAAGGCATAAGGCATGATTCCTTCTGTAACAAATTTTTTTCTGGAAATACTACATAAACAACAATACAAAGAAGCATGAATGGCCTTGTCTAATTGTGGGATATTCAAAAGGTATCAATAAATAAAGTATAAAGATACCAAGTTAAACGGATTTTGATTTTATAATGCAGTAATAGAAATACTATGGGCTTGAAAGATGCTGTTGCCCTCCTTTTTTGCCCCACATTTTTTCATATCAGGATTTATGTTCATTCATATGTTATGGTATGTATATAATTAACATAGTTTTTAAATATAATTTAATTAAAATACAGATTTTTTACCACAATAGAAAATATTATAAAAATTTATAATCTAAATTTATAAAGTCGATTGTAATAAGATTTGTTTATAGCATTATATCTGTATGTCAAAAATTAATCTAACACAGATTATGATGCGAAAGTTTGCTTTAGAGTTAAATGCTCTCCTTGCCATGGAAAATGCAGGAATAATGCGCCTTCAATCCAGAGTTAAACAGGTTAGTATACCCGATGCAAAACAAAGAATGCAACACCACATTGCAGAAAGTTTGGTTCACCAAGAAAGACTGCAACAGCTAGTCACCAGTATTGGTGGAACACCTACACAAGACAAATTAGGCCTGCCATTACCATCGTATCCAAAACCCATGCTTGATATGATGAATATTCTGATGACCAAAGAGGAATTGGAATTAAAAGAGGCAGAGCATGATATGATTGTAGAAAACGCGGAAGTAACATGCCATCTTATGGTAATACATAAAGCCCAGATGGTAGGTGGTGAGTTTTTAAACACAATAGAGCCCATGAAAGATGAGCAAAGTATGGTGGATTAGATAAGGACAAACTCACCTGGAATGATGGCACAACTATGGCCAAAGATACAATCAGCTATGGATGCTTCTTCTTCATCATCGTCTTTCTCCGCCCCATCACAATCTTCAGAGCCATCATCATCACAATCACCCACCCAATTTCAATAAAGAGATGAAATCATTAGTATATCATGGGCCGATGGACGTAAGAATAGATGATAAGCCCCAACCAACCATTCAGCATCCAGAGAACATAGTGTTACGCATTACATCAACTGTCATTTGTGGCTCTGATCTTCATCTATACCACTGAACAGTGCCTGGAATGCAGCATGGTCAAACTCTGGGCCATGAATTTATGGGAGTGATAGAGGAAGCAGGACCTCGTGTTACTGAAGTTAAAGTGGGTGACAAAATAGATGTCCCATTTAATATTGCGTGTGGTCAATGTAGTTGGTGTAGAAATAACGAATGGTCTCAATGCGACAGAGATAATCCCAGGGCAGATATGGAAGCAGCTTTTGGTTATACACAGATTTTCGGGGGCTATGATGGAGGACAGGTAGAGTATGTTCGAGTGCCTTTTGCAAATGCACAGGTGACTCTGAAGGTTCCAGAGCACATTAAAACAGACGAACAGGTTTTGATTCTTAGTGACATATTACCAAATGGTTATTTTGCAGCAGATATGGCTAATGTAAAGCCCGGGGACGATGTTGCAGTGCTTGGTGCAGGGCCTGTTGGCTATTTTGCTGTGATGAGCTCTTTCTTAAGGGGAGCTGCAAGGGTGTTCTCCATAGACCACTGACCTATGAGGTTAAACAAGACAAAGAATTTGGGGGGCGAAATCACTAATTTTGATGACGATTACCCCGTTGACTTCATCAAAAAAGAAACCGGTAGAAAAGGGGTAATATGCATAGACGCGGTTGGATTTGAGGCCGTAGGACACATGACGGGCAATGTTATCAATAAAGATGGTAATAACCTTGTAATACAGGGCACAAATACTGCTCCTATTAATAATAAGATATCAGGTCATGATCATTCCAAAGTGGCATTACCTGCCTATCAGCCAGTTAATCCTGTGCAGGTAATATCATGGGTGTGCCAAGTTGCAAAAAAATATTCAACAATATCCATTCCCGGAGTATATCCTTCTGGCTATGATCAATTTCCCCTAGGATTGCTGTTTAGCCGCAATGTTTCCATAAACATGGGCCAATGTCCAGTAAATAGGTACAGTGGACAACTGTTTCACCTTATTGAAACCAAAAGGATTGACCCAACCAAAGTGATAAGCCATACAATGAAACTTGATGATGCGCCAAAGGGATATCGAGATTTGGACTCTAAAGAGGATGTAATGAAGATTGTACTAAAACCACAGCAATAAAGTAACAATAACAAAGATACGATGACACATGCAATTGCATTGCGGATTACATTGATGGATGAAAAATCCATAACGGGTATCTAAACTGCACTTATTGTCCCCTCCACTAGTAACCTTATTTGTGAAAATTGCATATAATACTATATATGCGGCTACTACAACAACGATAAGTCATTTTTTTAGCACAAGTTGACGCCGCATAGTTGTTGACCTTTTCCAAATTTAGAAGGTAAACCACACAGACAAACTAAACCAGGAAACAAAAAAAACATATTTGATAGATTGCACAAATAGTTTAATAAATTATCTTTAAAATACAAAAAAATTATGTGGGAACCAAAACAAATGGTAGGTGGTTTAATTCATCACCTCACTATGCCAACCAATGGGATGTTTTTGAATTCATCAAACAATTTAGTTTGATTGTCAAAGTTTATGACCAGAGTCCTGTTGTCCAGAATAGATATTGAAGTATTGATATCTTTAAAAGTATTTGTTTCATCAGGACGATTAGTATCCAAAGACTGTACTTCTTTAACTACATCGATTATACCCTGATATGTAATATCAAAATTTTGCTGGTTTATAGAATTTACCCTAAAGTTTGAAAGATTGTATGAGGTTAAATTGGAATCTTGTTGGTTTTCAACTATTGATTGTGTTTGGTTACTGAATCCTGTTCTTAAAGATGATACTGATGGAATTGCCTCGTTATTTTTAGAATCAGTAAAGTTGTTGGCGTTGGCGTTGGGGGCAATTGAGTTGGTATTGGCGTTGGCGTTGGGGGCCAAAACATTGTTGATAGAAGTATCTGGACTGGAATTAGAAATAACAGCATTATTTGAATTATAAAATACAGGTTGTTTTGTAAATGAAGAGTTAAAGACGTTAGAATTACCATCTGTGGTTCTCAATGACCAATTTCCAAACAGACTATTAATTATGATGCCAGTAGTTGTATTATATTCAGTGCTAACTATTGTGCCATTCAGATTTACATCACTAGAAGATATGGAAGAGGTAGTTGAGGTTGAGACCCCGCATGAGGTTCTGCTTGTGCTTGTAGTTTCACCATTGTTATTTGTTTGTGATTGGATTGAGAAATTGTTATTACTATCACAATTAACATTATTGTTGTTGTTATTGTTGTTTGTGCTTGATTGTATTTGTTCCTCGATATTTGATTGTAAATTGTTTTGGAATTGGTCTAATGAATCGCCAAGATTAGGAGATGCACTTGCATTGTTAAGAGATTGAATACCTGTTGAAACAAAAAATGAAGGCAATAAAATTAAAATTAAAAAAAAACTTTTAGTTTTATTTGGAGTTGTTATTGAGGATATTATATCAAGAAAAGGTGTTTTTTTAAGTATCATAAATAATCTGAATTTAGTATAGGGAATATATGATATATGTATTACTAAATGGTAATCATCAAATCCTTGTCAGAATACAAATTTAAGTATTTCCATATAGCATAAGCCTTTTATGTGCATCTTCACCACATATTTACAATTATCACTACCTAAAAACATAATTGAATCTACTCTAAAATACCATTTTGATACCCAAGATTAACATACCACTTGAAACTCAAATGTTTAACCATCCTTAAAAAATATAACAATGGTAATTAAAATATAGTTTAATAATCAAAATATCTATTGATAAATACTACTACAACTACGCCACAGCTATAGCCTATATCGCATATATTAGATAATTACCGATATTACAACTAATCATTCAACATCCATTTAAAATATAAAGTTTGGATAGAAAAGCATTATGCAAAAAATACCATCGACTATATTTCAAAATCATTACCCCCACATTTAAAAGTAAAGAGAAGGTAATGAATTCACCAACTCCAATATCTTCAATCCTGCACCATAACAAATAACCAGCAGATTATGATCTACCAAGTAAAATACTATCCATCATCATTAAAAGTTAATATTGTACTTATAGCCCCACCATTGAATTAAAAGAATATGTGGATTTGAATCAATCCCAGTGGCTGCAAACCTAAGCAATTTTTTTGTAACAAGATCTTTTTTAGGCAATAAGCATCTACAAAAAGAAAGAGCAAACAAACGATACATTTTAGCCGATTTGAATCACACGCAGATTTTCAACACATAAGACCACTGTTGCCATAATTGTTGTCAATAAAATACATATCAAAAACTAACCCAAATATAGACTAAAAATACAAATCATCAATCAATAATAACTTGGTTAAAAACCGCTTTCAATAACAATCCGAAGAAGGCACTTGCTGCCATAGGCATAGTTTCTATAATCCCCATATTTTTAGGATTGATTGGTTTGTTTTATTTACAAGGGATGGAATATGTTATTTCAATAATCATGGCGTTATCTGCTGGGGGAATATTTACATGCTCCATTATGACATGATTCCTAAAGCTCATAAAGACAGAAAATGGCTACCAACAGTTGGGGCGGTTTTTGGCTTCATTATAAGGCATGCAGCGATAAAGTCAACAGGTGGCTAACAATTGATTTAGAAACGTTTAGGTTACAATCAGCATCGCATCAATTGCTTAAATTACATCTCTCTCTATGGGTTTGTATTTTATTTGGTGGATAATACCAAAACAAATAGCATCAAAACTAAATTTTATTGCACTTGTACAAATTATATTCCATCTCAATAAGACAGTTAAAAGTCTGTTTTGCTAGCAGCGGGGCACCAAAATCTTTAGCAATCTTCCAAAACAACCAATAGCATATAGAGGTGGCATTACATTGTTTTTTTAACCATTAAGTGAAGGATCCCGTTTTTTTTGTAAACATCTCCAATTATATCAAACGAATTTCCCTTCTTCAATAACGTTCTAGGTCCGGCATAATCAAAATAGTTCAAGGAGGCGTACCACTTTTGATCTACAACTACAATTGCTTTTCCATATAGCACTTTTTCTATAAAAATAGAATATTTTTTTCCAGGTATGAATTTGACTGAATCTACCAACGAGACAGTTTTATTATCAATCCAGACCACTCGTTTTATTTTTTCTAAATTCTCTATTGCTTTTTTTATAATTTTGCGGTCAAATTTTAGCAATTCGTGCAGATATGATACATCCAAACCATTTTTGCCAGACTTTGCAAGCAAGTTGTGAATCTGTCTTTGTGCTTTCTCAATTATCTTTTTACTATCCAAAGCCAACGATACATCATACAAGAGTTCCAGATCCTTTTTAGAAGAAGATGAAGATTTTTGATCACCAGTGTCTTTTTTTTCGTAGGACAGTTTTTTTAGAAAATATTTAACTTTTCTATTAGAATTAGAAGATATCGAGTCCATAATTGGATTGAAAAATTCATCGGTGCCAATATCGCCATCGTTAACGGATGCGCCATCATAATCGCCCAAAGTATCAGGTTTTTTAGGTGGTACGCCTATTTCAGACGTACTCATAATATCGGGAACATCAAAAGATCGCTTGCTATAGGTGTTTAAAGTAAAATTTATATCTTTTAGGA
>JBKJYK010000219.1:0-3090 GCA_046715515.1 Candidatus Nitrosocosmicus sp. | reverse complement strand
TTTCTATTTTTTTTGTCCATTCGTTGATAAATTGGGTTTTTTCCTTAGACATTACGTTGTTCATTACTTTAAGCCCATCAAAAGCGGTTTTGCAGTAGAAAATTCCAGGTTTGTAAATATCCCCTTTCCCCTTTGCTATTCTGTTAATGTAATCACTGTTTATTGCTGCACCACCGCATAAAACTGGTATGTTGACATTGTTTTCACGCGCGTACTCTGCAAATAACTGCATTTGTTTGGATGTCGAAACCAGCAATGCAGAGAGGCCAACCACATCAGCTTTGATTTCATTTATTTTGTTTACAATTGTGGGAATAGGCACTTGTTTGCCCAAATCAAACACTTCATAGCCGTTGTTGGAAAGTATTGTTTTAACCAGGTTTTTGCCAATGTCATGTACATCGCCGTAAACGGTGCACAACACCAGTTTTCCTTTGCTGACTCCCTCCTGTTTGATGAGATATTTTTCCAGTTCAGTAACTGCGGCCTTCATGCACTCTGCAGACTTTAAAACAAAAGGCAGTATCAGTTCCCCTGATCCAAATTTATCCCCCACCTCTTTCATTGCTGGGAGTAAAACTTCGTTTAAAGTTTCAACAGCAGCGTTGTGTAAATCTTCTTTGGTTGATTCAATTTTATATGAAACGACCTT
This sequence comes from Candidatus Nitrosocosmicus sp., assembly GCA_046715515.1. GTDB lineage: Archaea > Thermoproteota > Nitrososphaeria > Nitrososphaerales > Nitrososphaeraceae > Nitrosocosmicus. The sequence goes on along the minus strand of JBKJYK010000219.1, from coordinate 2,438 downwards.
GTTGTTTTCGTTATCTTTTATGCCTACAACCTTTTTGTTTTTGTCGCCGTCAATTCTGTCGGCTATGGCAAAGACGACTTCATTTTCAATGCCGTCCTTTAATCTATTTACTATCCTAAAATAACACTTTTTGCTTGCGGGCCAATTAAGGTCGATCTCCAAGGTGTTTTGTTTTTGGAAAGAAGATGATGATGATGATTTTGAAGATGTTGAGTCGCCTAACTTTGTGAAGTGTGATATAAGTTCTGAGAGCGCATTGTCTTTGGTATTGAAGATTAAATCTTCGCATATTTTTTTTTCAGTTGTGCTTACCTGTGGATAGGGAATTATGTCTTTGGGATTGATTATTACTGTGTCAAGCCCATTCTTTAGAGCGTGGTACAGGAATATTGAATTTAGGTATTTTCTGGCTAATACGGGGAGGCCAAAACTAATGTTACTAAGCCCGAGTGTTGTTAAGGCGTTGGGATAGATCTCCTTTACAATTTTGATCCCCTCGAGGGTGTTAATTGCAGACTCGGAGTACTCCTTCTCCCCAGTAGCTAGTGTGAATGTTAAGACATCAAAGACTAATTGCCATGGCTTTAATCCGTAATTTGTGGATTTGTCGTACAATAGTTTCGCTACTTGCAATTTTTCGACGCTTGTTTTGGCCATACCCAAAGGACCAATACACATTGATATTGCTGGTGCCCCAAATTTTCTCATCATTGGTATAATGTCGTTAAACCTACTACCATCACCTTCCAGGTTTATTGAATTTATGATTGGAATTCCCGGAATTTGTTTTAAGGCAGCATGCACAACCTTGGTATCGGTGGAGTCTATTACAAGGGGTGATTCAATTTCAAGGCAAAGCCGCTTTACTAGTTTTTGCATAAAGTCCAATTCGTCCGACCTCTCTGTTGTGGCAACACATACATCTATGCAGTGGGCTCCATCCTCTACTTGGGCCCTTGCTACATCTATTAAACCATCAAAGTCATTTTCCAAAACCATTTTTTTTGCTTTTTTTGAACCCTGGGAGTTTAGCCTCTCTCCAATGATGAGTGGGCGTGGTTCCTGAAAAAGATCAATGGATGTTAAAGCAGAGGAAACCTTGGGGGTATTATTGTAAATTTTTTTCATAAATATTGTGACTATCCATTAATTTTATAAATTATCTTGTCGATTTCTTTATTTAACTTTTTTTTTGTTGTTCACTGGGACTTTGAACCGAGCTGTCTAACATTTTGCGTAAATGGGTAATGTGTTTCGGTGTGGTCCCACAGCAACCACCAATTAGCCTTATCATTTTATGTTTTTTTATGAATTCTTCTAGTTTTTTTGATATCTCCATAGGTGACATAAGGTATTTGGCCTGCCCATGCTCATTTACAGGCATGCCAGCATTTGGCATCACTAAAATTGGCAATTCGTTTTGGTCACAAAGCCATTGAACACTTGGAGTCATCTCCGCTGGGCCAGTAGAGCAGTTCAATCCAAAAACATCAATATCTAGATTACTTAGGGTGACATAGGCAGATTGGATGTTTGTTCCCAAAAGCATTTTACCGTATTGATCTAAAGTAACATTTGAGATTAAAGGCAGTTTTTTTTCTAGCTTTCCCATCGCTCTAAAGCAACCCTCAATGGCCAGTTTGATTTCCAAAACATCTTGGCCCGTCTCTATTAAAAGGGCATCACATCCTCCCTGTATCAAACCTTGAGCCTGAAGATAAAAAGCCTCTTCTATATCGTCCAATTCTATATTACCCAGGTCCGGGTCATTTGAGCTTGGAAGAAACCCCGATGGGCCCATTGATCCTATAATGTAGGTTTTTTTATTCAGTTCATGGGCTGCCTCTTTTGCAATTTTTGTCGCTCCTATGTTAAAATCCAGTGTTTTATCTCCAACCCCAAACTCTTCCAGTTTGAGTTTGTTGCTGCCAAAGGTGTTTGTCTCAATGCAGTTGGATCCAGCGTTTATGTAGTTTTTGTGAATGCTTTTTATCCAGTCGGGCCTTGTAAAGTTAAGGCTATCATTGAAACCTTCTTTATTGTCCAAATAGTCACTAGGTTTTGGCTGACAGTTTTGTATTTCGGTTCCCATAGCACCATCAAAAAGCAAAATCCTATTATTTAAATCATCAAGAAATGAGGTCACTTGTTATATGTAATTGGGGATTTAATTGATATATATTTATTTTTTAAATGGCTTGTAAACAATTACAAAGAGATTTATAGAAAAAAGTCCACAAAAAATTTAGGGTCCATAGTTCAGTTTGGATAGAATGGCTGCCTGCGAAGTAGTTGGTCGAGGGTTCAAATCCCTCTGGGCCCGCTTCAATAATAATCATTTTTGTAATATTGTTAACTATGAAAACATTTTGTCAAATCCTTACATAGATCTTAAAGGCCTTATATACGGTAAAATCTAACTATATGTGTATATGTAT
>JBKJYK010000218.1:0-7111 GCA_046715515.1 Candidatus Nitrosocosmicus sp. | reverse complement strand
AGTTTACATGGTGGAGGTATTGGTAGCGGGAAAATGGATCACAGCATGATGGGACCGCAGGGCATGGGAACATACAAATAGATACACCACATAGAATCACCTGAAATTTTCCAGATAAAACTACTTTTTTATTTTTGCATACAATTAGGTGCTGTAAACACTATTCTAATAGATCCTCCTTAGTTTTCATCGTTTTTGTTACTAAACTATCTCTAGGTGTTGGATCTCAATATTTAGGATAGTGGTCCTTACATAATATATGTCAACAAGAAATCGAAAAGAGACATCACCGACAGACATACCAGCACTGGAGTTGCCAACTGATGAGCCTTTTGGTGCTCTGGAGCCTATTGCTTTTTTTCATGGCGCAATGCCTACAGGCGTTACAGTGTCTCACAAGGGTCGCATATTTGTTAACTTTCCCAAATGGGGTGATGACGTTCAATTCACTGTCGCAGAGATTCGTGACGGCGAGGCTATTGCTTATCCCAACCAATCTATCAACAACACCAATGAAGAAGAACAGGCGTCAACACTAGTGTCTGTGCAATCTGTTGTCGTTGATCCAGCAGACCGGTTGTGGATTCTCGATACTGGCAGCCCACTCTTTAAACCAACAGAATATGGAGGGCCAAAGTTGGTATGTGTGGATTTAAATACTAATAAAATAACAAAAAAGATTCTCTTTCCACAGGTTGTAGCCTTGCCGACCACTTATCTTAATGATGTTCGCTTTGACCTGCGGCGTGGTAATGAAGGCATGGCATTCATTACTGATTCATCCCAAAATGGGCCAAATGGAATCATCGTGGTTGATCTAGCATCTGGCGAAAGCTGGCGTCGGCTCAAAAATCACCCATCAACTAAAGCAGAGGAGTTGCAAACATTTCTCCCTATTGTAGAGGGAAGGCCATTTCTTGAGCATCAACAAAATGGCTCAGTGAAACAAGGTGCTAGTATGGGCGCTGACGGCATTGCAATTAGCGCAGATGGATCTAGCCTATATTACTGTCCACTAGGCAGTCGTAAGATCTATAGCGTTTCAACAGACGCTCTCGCTAATCGCAATATAGATGAGAGAGAGGTCATAGTCACCGTGAATGATGAGGGAGACAGGGGTGGTGCCTCAGACGGGCTAGAGTCTGACTCTGAGGGAAACATCTACTCAACAAACTATGAACACAATGCCATCTTTCGCCGTCGACATTCCGACAAGTTGTGGGAGACGGTGGTACATGATCAGCGACTGTTATGGCCAGATACGCTATGCCTTGCAACAGATGGGTATCTATATGTCACGGCAAATCAATTGCACCGCCAAGCGCGTTTCAACAAAGAGGGGAAGGACCTTCGCCGCAAACCCTACACATTGTTTCGCATCCGCCTAGATATTCAACCAGTGTTGTTACGGTAGCCATGTTTGGATTTGCTGCGACCTTATATACACCACAGAATAATTTTCCGGGTAGAGTAAAAGACAGTCAAATCTGCGGCTTTCTAACATATAGTGACAGATTGTTTGTTGTTCTGCAAAATACGGATTATACAAGGCGGTATACAAACAAGGAATAGGGACAACAGAATGTCCCAACTAACACTATTTCAATGTTCAAACACCATTTACTTGGAGAAAATTTAATTGTCATCGTAAGTTAATATGTGAAAGTACACAACAAATGACAAACCAACATAGACATAACAAGCCATAATTGATGACGACAGTTCTGTGACAGCATCTACAAACTAAAATCCACAATAACAACTTTGGAGGCGACATTTCTCTGACAATGAAGCATCGAGTTAAAAGATAAAGCATCTGAGCATATCAACAAATAATTCCCCCGGGTTCCATAAACTTTATAAAACCAAAATCAAGTAAATGCTGCACACTATATTGCGGATTAAAGATGTAATTATGTCAATTGGAACACTACAATAAAAATAAGTTCAAGACAAGTAAACGTCCCATTCACCATTGGCTTCATGAAAGGATAAATAGACAAATTGATATTTAACATCATTAAAAAGAAAAAGAACAGCAGCAACAAAGATGTGGAAGAGATTTTGGGTAGCGGATATATTGATGCAACAAGGTATTCTGCCAAAAGTCAACTAAGAGATACAAAAAAGAACGATTTCATATGTAAATACTGTAAAAGACGACTGACCAACTCATCTGAACTGCATAGTCATATCAATTCCAAACACGCTCAAAAGATAAAATAGGTAAACTTTTCGTTACTGAAACATTTTATCCTATAGGCCATTGGTAAATATGATACAACAAAGTATTTAACAAAACAAAACAACACAACCCAAGATTTTGACAAATATACATCAGGCATGCAAGTACTGTTTAGAAATAGTATCTAAAAATATTTGCCATCTTTTCTACTTTACATCAAATAACAACAAGTTATTAAAAGAACTTGATATATATGTGGATCTCACGAAAATATAATATGAAAATCAACATAAAAACAGAAACCCATAGCGGTTTGAGTTTTCATGTTTTTCATAATATTAAACGGCTTAAGGATTGTAATTTTAGCCATGAAGTATTCTGTGATGAAACACTGCTAAGCAACAAGAATCCACTTTTATGAATATGACCGAAGAGAGAGAAAAAAACGTAATTGAATGTTATGTATGCGGGGCAATAGAAACAATCCCATTTAGATGCAATTACTGTAAAGAACATTTTTGTAGCAGCCATAGAAATCCGATTAATCATTCTTGCCCATTTGTAAACTCATATAAAAGGAAAAGACAAGACATGCTCCACGGTAATCAAAAAAATGGGGGGCCAAACACATCAGTTTCGCAAATAATTTCAAAGATCATACACATTAAAACCTCAAAAACAGAGTTACTACACTTAACAGTGGCCACCCTTTTGGTGACTGCTGTTGGACTTTCATTAAACGGCTATAAGTATTTTTCATGGCAATTTCTTGCAATATTTACAAGTGCATTTCTTGTGCATGAATTTGCCCACAAATTTTTAGCCCAGTATTATGGAAGTTGGGCAGAATTTAGAGCACAGATGTCAGGTCTTTTAATAACAGCAATATCTGCGCTCCCAATAATGCCTTTCAAGTTTATAGCACCAGGTGCGGTAATGGTTGCTCTAGGCGATAGAAAAAAGTTTGGTAGAGTCGCGTTAATAGGTCCAGTTACAAATTTAGTGATGGGTTTTTCTTTTCTATTGCTGTCATTATTTTATAGTTCATACAGCCCCTATTTTGCTACAGGCGCATCTTTTAATGGGTGGATTGCGATGTTTAACCTGATCCCCTTGGGGGTTTTAGACGGTCAAAAGATACTGGAGTGGAACAAGTTAGTATGGGCAATCACAATAGCTGCTGCAATGGGCCTGTTTATTATAGGTTATTTATAAAACATATATTCTGCATGGGGTGATATAAAAACACCATATTGAAATTAGGATTTACTTGACCAGCATTCAGGGTTTGTGAATGGATTGGCGGAAACCCGGCGCACAGATATGTAAATATGACTCATAACGTGTCATATCAAAGGTCCAGGTAATAACCTGTCAGGCTGATTGAACACATATACAGTAATCCGATTTGGTGAAATTAAGAACTGAATGTTAAAAAAAAGGCTCCTTATTCTCTCAAGACGGCAATAGTATTAAGAGAGATAGAGAAGGACTAAAATAGGTTTTATCACTTGTAAGTCTATGACAATAGAAATAGACCAAAACTATAGAAATACCAAATGCAAATACTGCTCCAAAATAATAGATAAAAGGCCAAGATATTATTACGATATCCCCAATACTGTCCTGGCGTCACTTGACATTTGCAAAGATTGTAGTTTCAGGCATCGTTTGATATGACAATTGATTTGATTTAAGGAGATGCTAATAACACACACTAGCAATACATCGTTGAAAAGTGAAAATATGACAGTCTTTATAAAATGACATCCTTCTGGCTGGTGATGGCTTTTTGTTTAATAATATAGAACAATAAAGTATCACAGTAACACAGCTGAACAATCACACGAATAAAGTAGGAAGGCACTAAACTTTAAGCAATAATACATTATTGGTTTGGAAAATCAAAGGTTAATGAAAAAATAGATTTATGGGTAGATACCTTGGGAGCATTGACAATATGCTTTATTTACGATGAGTTTATTAACTGATAATTTGAAAAGATCACATGATTTTGTAACTTATTGTTGTAAAATTCACCCCATAGTCTATTGCGATACATTATAAATGGTGGTGGTAGTTGTGATTGCCTCGCTTTCAAGTAAATTCGACTAGTTTCCCGCTTCTGGTGTGATTTTGCCCCATTTTCTTAATCATGGCGACTTTTTTGCACCTTGAGAAATAAACAATGGCAATAGTCTATCATAAAGTATCAGTCAAGCGGCCTAACTTATTAGTGATCTTTATGTTTTCAGAATAGTCAACAGGACATGTAATTACCGAGACCGCATCATCCTCAAGTGCAGATTTTAAGGCAGGTAGGAGATCATCGGCTTTAGTAATTTTAACACCCTTAGCTCCAAAACTTTCAGCATACCTTACAAAGTCAGGATTATGAAAATCCACAGATGAATGATGTCCAAGCTCTATATCCATTTTCCATTTAATTAGTCCATAAGCCATATCTTCCCAGATGAGTATTACAACAGGTATGTGTTCTCTTACGGCTGTTTCCAATTCCGATCCAAGCATCATCATTGCGCCATCACCAACAGCAGCAAGTACTTTCCTCTTTGGATGGGCCAGCTTTACGCCAATTGAACCCGGAAGAGCAAATGCCATTGTGGATAAACCGTTAGAAATCAGGCAAGTATTGGGCTTGTATGTTGGATACAGTCTAGCCATCCACATCTTTAGGGCACCAGTATCTACTAATACAATATCCGAATCCCCTAACGCCAGGCGAATATCGGATACTATTCGCTGGGGCTTTACAGGAAACGAATTGTCTTTGGACCCCAACTCAAGCTCTTCTTGGAGTAGTTTCTGAATCTTTTGGTTTTCAGCCTTCAATCCTTCTTTTGGGCTTGATCTTTTCCCAAGATCATCAAGTGCCATCGATATATCGCTCTGGATGCCAACTGTAACTGTATAGTGGGTATCAACCTCTGCAGGATAATGGGAAATATGAATTATTTTTTTGTCTGCATTTGGGTTAATTCTTTTAGGATCAAACTCCTGCATATCATATCCAACACATATAAGCAGATCAGACGATTCAAATCCAAAGTTAACATAATCATGATGCATAAAACCAACAGTCCCTAGTGCGTTTTGATGGTTATCTGGAAAAACACCTTTTCCCATAAAAGTGGTTGCCACTGGAATGTGCAGGTTTTCAGAGAATCGAACTAGTGCGTCTTGAGATGTATCTCGAGCGGCACCATGACCTGCCAGGATAATCGGAGATTTTGCCTCATCCAATACCTTGGCTGCACGCTCTATTTGTGATGGAGAAGGGGCGCCATCATAAACTTGCGATGGAAACAAGGGCTGAAGATCGGACGGCAATGTCATTTCTTCAAGGTCTTGAGGAATGGCTAAATAGCAGGAACCGGGTCGCTCAGACTGGGCAATCTTGAATGCCTTTCTTACCATTGCGGACACAGAGTTTGGAGTTTTCATTTCTGCCGCCCACTTTGTAACTGGTTTGAACATGCTAAGGAGATCAACAAACTGATGCGTTTCCTTGTACGCTCGATTAAGACCAACTTGTGCACTTATGGCAACCAGTGGGACGCTATCTGTGAATGCATCTGCTGTACCCAATAGCAGGTTAATGGCTCCAGGTCCCAATGTTCCAATACATACACCTGCTTTGCCCGTAACCCGACCATACATATCCGCCATAAAAGAGGCAGATTGTTCATGGTGAACCAGGATAAACCGAATCGATGATGAATCATTCAATGCATCTACAAGACGAATGTTTTCCTCACCAGGTATACCAAAGACATATTTCACATCTTCGTTTTCTAGGCATTTGACTATAAAACTGGCAACGGTCATTTTCTTTGCTAGAGATTCTTTTTTTTCGGTAATCTCACTATCTTTCATTATATATACTACTACATATTCCCCCCATTTCCTTTAAAGTCTCTATTGTAATGGCAATTCAAAAAGGCGTTTCCAAGGTGCAGTCAAAAAAACAAATACAAGATTGGAAAGGTCCTCCTCACCAAAAGAAACACAAATCAACAACATCAGAAAACATAAAACCAAATAAACGATATATTTTTTTGCATGACAACGACAAGATCAAAAGTGAATAGTGCCGTTTGTTTTTGTAGTGTTCTTGTTTATTGCGACCATTGTTCGCGTCTAAAGTAGATGATAGCACGGATTTTCGCGGTACATCTGTATGACGACAAGCCACCAGTAGGCAGGCTCATTATGTAATGGATGGCTCTTGGGTTGCTCTTGTTGTATCTATTTACATCCAATACATTTATCCAATTGCCCGTTGTTGACTTCCCAACATTAAAACTACAGGCACAGTCATTGTTTTTCATCAATAGCATAAAGTAAATTATTTATACTAAAACCAAAAACCAAAAATATTCAAAATAGAAATGAATAGCACAAAGAAAGCTGTTTTACATAGAGATAATTACAAGTGCCATGATTGTAATCTAGCAAAGAAGGTATTGACAATACACCACATCAGGGAATTGAATAAACATCCAGAGCTGAAATTTAAACGCTCTAACTTAATTACACTTTGTCAGAGTTGCCATAAAAAAAGACACGCAAAAATATGCAGCCATCATAAACCACGGGATTACTGGGCCTAAATAAATTCCAATAACAACAATTTTTTCAATCAGTACGGAGGTCGGATGGTAGTGCTATAATGGTAAACCAGAACCTTTATTTTAGGGGGAGGCTTTGTAAAAAAAAATATTTGTCATTTTGTTGTGTATTTTAAAAGTTCTACCTCAATATTGCTAAACAAATCTCTTTTATGAGAACATAATAATAATAACACATCAAGACAGAGAAAAAATAGAACCCATTTTAGGCGTTAATAGAGGGGATAATGTAAGGCTAGTAGTTTAAAATTAATAAACAACATAACAATAATAC
>JBKJYK010000217.1:0-2900 GCA_046715515.1 Candidatus Nitrosocosmicus sp. | reverse complement strand
AAAGGAGTTCTTTATTTTGGTTATACATGTACTTGAAACCCAATGGCAACAAAATTGCCATTGGAAAGAAAATCAGTAACCCCGCACCGGGACTTATAATCAACCCTATTAGGCCACGCCATCCATCATGCATTGCAAGTGAAGAAAATGACCCGTACCCAAACTCAGTAAATGAACCAAACCTTGCATAGTTAACAGCGCCAGCTAGAAATAAAACAATCCCGAGCACGATCAGAAACGAAAGGAAGGCTTTGGTGTTTTTATTGCGTCTTTGAATAAAAATAAAAGAATACACCAAAAGGCCCGGGATAACAATGATACTGGTAGGGTGGGCAAATACGGATAATCCCAAAAACAATCCTCCTAGGGATGCAAAGTAATGTCCTTTTCTTTTGTCGTTACTATTTGACAAGATGTAATGACATATGAAAGACTGGTTATAATGCAGTGACTTGAAAATAAAAAAAGCCGACAGAATAAGGGTGAGTGCCTGCAGTGGTTGCACCCAGAAGGTTGTGTTGTATGGCCAAATAAAGGAGCAAACTCCAAATAGTACACTTGATGCTAATGATATCTTTTTAGATCTGTTCAGATCCAATGAAAAACAAAAAATCACTACGCAGGTCAACGAAATGAAAAGAGAGTTTACAAAAAGTCCTATTATTGCTATAGGGGAAACGGAGAGTAGCATTGCGGCATAATAAAATGGCACCGCCGCGGCAGACAGCATAAGTGACCGAACTGTATATACCGGTTCAAGGAACCCTGCGGTGTTGTTATTATTGTCATTTGGATTTTCCTTTGTCTGCAGAATCTTGTTTGTGTTTACAGTATAGTTTATATCAAAATTGAGTTTTGCTATGCTGGGCACGGAGGGATCCAGTTTTGCGGTGTGTTTTAAAACCATGCTTTCGGTGACAAAAAAAGCTTCCATCCCATCCCACCAGTCAAAATGACCGCCACTAGATGCAATGTTTATCAAAAAGAAAAAAGCAAAGATCAAACCGATTAGTTTTTTGTTGTTTTCGGTATGTACCATAAAAATATGTCTTAAAAAGAATTTCCCCCGGATAAGTGCTTTTTGATCATAAAGTTATTGCAAAGAATTGAGTCAATAGGGTGTTTGAATGTGGTTTCCCTTTCCCGGCAGTTGTTAAAGTATAATCAAACTAAGATTGGCAAAGTGGATTGCTTTTGAGTCTCTAAAGAGTTTCCTTGAACATCGATACCAAAGTAAGATCAAAAAATAACCAAAAAACATCCATATGGTTAACCAATTTCTTTTTCCAACAAAATCACTGCTCCTTATCACGGGTGTTATTATTTATTATGTTCCCCCTTTTAGTTTGTGTTTGTTTCGGTGTGTTTTCTTGGTAAATACGATTGAATATATTCTAATTCTTGCCACTTCCTTGTCTGGTAATAAGATATTCAATTCTTCTTCTTGACCTCACAACGAGTTCTGACAGTAGCCCAACCACAAGGGAGATTATCCCGGTTACAAAAAGAAGAGATGAAAATACGACTGAGGGCATAGATACGATTTCTCCGGTAAATATTTTTTCATTTAAGACATATAGTCCTGGATACATCCCAACCGCAAAAAAAGCCAAAGAAATCATACCAAAAAACTTTAGGGGATTTACGTTCATCAGAATAAAAAGCAGTGACTTTGCAATCCTAATGCCGTCATTTAATGGATTTAGTTTTGTGTATGATCCCTTTCTTACACTGTAACTGATAGGGACCTCGAGTATTTTGAAACCTTTTGCAAGAGCTTCTACCGTCATCTCCACCTCAATTTCAAAGCTGTCGCTAAAAAGAATAAGTTCTTTAAAGGTTTTTGTATATAAAGCTCTATATCCGGAAAGCGAGTCCGTAATGGATGATTTCATTGCAAAATTAATGGTTTTGTTGAATATTGTATTGCCCAAAACATTGAATCCGGCTATAGAACCCTTTTCCCTTTTACTACCGCCAAGAATTCTAGAGCCCACCACCATATCATATTTATATTCTAATAGTGGTTCTAGCAATGATTCAATTTCTATAACAGAATAAGTGCCATCTCCATCAATAAATACCACTATATCAGCATCGGTTTGATCAACAGCCTCTCGCATTGCATTTCCTTTTCCTTTTCCTTTTTGGATAATGAACTTTACATTTTTTCTTCTACAAATATCTAGGGTGTTATCGGTAGAGCCGCCATCTACCACCAATATCGAAAGTTTCAGGTCTACATTTAATAATTTAATCTTATCTATTAGATCGCCAATGGTTGGCTCCTCGTTTAAAGTTGGAATAATGATAGCTACACTTTTATTAGAATGGTCAATGCCTTGATTAAAATAGATCCCTGTTGAATTAGTATCCAATTAACATGTAAATCTTGTTACAATATACTTTAATTTTGCTGACAAAAGTTCAAAATTGAATGGTGTAAATACATAGGCGTCAACAATTCAATAGTGTACAACTCTTCTGTTGCTGTTGCGTAGCAAGTTCCACACTGATAAATGTGCAAAGCATCAAATTATGATTGCCTTCAAATACCATTTTGCTGGTTTTGGCCCCAAGTCTCCTAATGATTTTAAAGTTAATGAACAAGCCAGCAATAAATTGTGATTGTATGCATATGGCAATTGTTTTTCTCTTTTGTGCTAGGGTTTATTTATGGCATGGTTTGTTCCGGGCTCTCTGTTTTTAATTTTGTTTTATGGTAAGTGCTCGATTAAGGTTATTACGGAAAAGTGATAAATAAAAGGATCTGGCTATTACTCAAAATGTCTGACCAACCTTCAGGGCAGTTTAAATGTGACAAATGCAACGTCTCTTTCAGATCTCAAGAAGAATATATGGAACATGAGAACAAAGAGCATGTGGGTATGGCTTAGTCC
>JBKJYK010000216.1:0-7351 GCA_046715515.1 Candidatus Nitrosocosmicus sp. | reverse complement strand
AAAAACGGGAAGTTTCCATGCCACCACAGGCATACCAGCATATAATGCCTCCGCCACAGCAATGCCATACCCTTCCATCGATGAGGGAAAAATAAAGACTTTGGCTCTTGAGTAAAGGTCAATTTTTTCTTCTTCAGTCACAAAACCTCTGTGATCTATACCCATTTTACGGATTGTATCACCCATTTCTGGAGATACGGATCCAATCATTACCAAATTAGCGTCAGGTTTTAGTTTTTTGATGTTATCCCAAATTTCACCCAATCCATAAAATTTTTCAAATCTCCCAATGCAAAGAAAGTCAATATCTTTCTTTTCATTGCTGCTACGGCCGCCTTTATTGCCATTTACCTTATAGAAAATGTTGTGGTCTATTCCGGTTCCGACTATGGCAATTCGGTCTCTTAGGCTTTTCGCCAGAATTTCTGTTTTTATGTTTGCCTTTTCCTTTAGTTTATTTAAATTGCTTACACCCACACCATAAATTGCGTTAAGTTCATGCTTTGAGGCTTGACTTACTGTTAGAATTGTATCAGAGTCCCTGAGCATTTCTGTGGTAAACTTTTGAATCATTAGGTTATACAGAGACTGAAAAAGGTTTTTGGAGCCACGTATACGTGGTTCGTGATGGTGAAAGACAACCAATATCTTGGTTTTTGGTTTGAATGCTCTAAGAAGAATCCAAAGAACAATGTTTGATTCGCCCCATGAATCTAAAATCGCAAAATCAGGCTTCCTGCCAAGGGCCTTTAATGCATTGCATAAATCAATTATGATTTTCCGTGGCAGTTCATTGGAGGAATAGTTTTTTTCGGTTTTCAGCACCATAAAGGAGCCACTCTTCTCAATACAGTCTGCGACCCTTTTCATCCACAGATATCCCCCAGTGTAGTTGATTACGTTAGACGGATAACCAAAGAACAATAACTTTGATTGCTTTATCTCCCCTTCCATCATCTATATGAGCATATATACACACTAATACTATTAAAGGACATAGGGATAATTGTTATTATTAATTGTATAGTCGTGCAATGTGATAAGTTCTACAGTTAAAATGCGATATATCTACTAGTTTACAAAATTGTCACGCTAAATAATGATGGTCATCTTTTTCGTATTGTTGTTGTTGTTAAATGAATCATCCTTATTTTGAATTGATAATTGTATTGTAAACTGCAATAATATTTTATTGTTGTGACTTCAAAAATAACTTGTGATTGAGCCTGTTAGTTATTAGCCATTGGTTAAGTAAATAAATAAATAAGTAAATAAATAAAGAAGGTCAATACAAAACCCATTCCAACAAAACAGAACAATGTTCATAAAGTTAGGAAAAAATAAATCAAAACATCTTTTGCCAATCGAACAAAATGTAAAATTTTTCAAAATTTTTGAAATAACAATAATATCTCATTTCTGAAAACACACCATAAATTTTAAAAATAAAATATGTTTCTGATTTCCAGAAATAGAATCAACAAAATGACATATATGAGCTTGTCCTAAAAATTAACAAATAGATTTTTGGGGATCAATTATTGATTTTAGGCAAAATGTTCTTCGCAATGTTCTCCAGGTACAGTTGTATGTGAGGCTCTATTGTCCATATCTTTTCATTTTCGAAAAGATGCCCGTATCGTTGAGAACTTCCTATTAGTTCTCTTTTGTTTAGTTTGTCCAAATAGCTTGTTCTAACGCTTAATTTTGTAAAACCGTTTTTCTTTGCCAATGTATCTAATGTGTTGTGTACCCCAGAACCATGTTGCGCTGCTTCTTTTATCCTATATGCGATATCTTTTGGTATTCCTATTTTTTCAGCTAGCTTGCGATGCACCCGCTTACCCAAATTGTCATATTTATTTCCATTGTTGTGGATATTGAGGCGCGGATCTATTCTTAACACCGTGTCTATCAAATTGGTATCCAAAAACGGCTCGCGCAGTTCTATACTTTCAGACATTGTGATTTTGTCTTCTCTTTCCAGTGTTTCCTTATAAAGCAATTTAAGGTCCTGAATCATGTATTCCATGATTTTATCATATCCGTATTTTTGGACAATTTTCGAATACCAAGAGTATCCACCAAATAGTTCATCGGCTCCTTGGCCGGTTAGCATAACTCGTATACCTTGCTCATGTGCCAACTTTACAGCACCATAAATAGGTATTGCAACCTCCACCTGACCCATGTTATCATCTTCAATCACGTTGATTATTTGCGGAATTATGTTTTCAATGTCGTTTTCGGTCCACTCTTTTACCTCCAGTTTGAGATCCAGTTTTTCTGCTATATCTATTGAGTTGATAATATCATTTGAGTCTTTAATTCCGGAAGTGTAACACACAACTTCCGGAACCATTTGCTTTGCCAAATATGCAACAACAACACTATCTATTCCACCAGAAAAAATAATTCCAATTTTGTTAAAACCACTGACCCTTTTTTTTACAGATTCATATAATGCATTACTGTACGCATTCACTGCAGAATCAAGGTCTTTGTACAGAATTGGATATTCTTTACGGATGGATTTTTTTGTATTTACTGAAATAGGGAATAGCGTTGTTTCAAATTTTGAAAATTCCTCTTTATGTGAAATAACCAAAGCATATCCAGGTAATAGTCTTTGGATGTGATTAAACATATCCACTTTCCATAAAGCCTTTTTTTCTGAAGCAAACGCAATCAAGTCTTTATTTTCACCATAATAGATTTGTCTGACGCCTATACCATCACGCACCAGTACAATGTTCCCTGTTGATTGTTCCTTTATTGCAATAATGTATATGCCATCAAGTTGTGAAACAGTTCTTTTGATAGCCTCAATAAGATCGCCGTTAGTTTTTTGGTATTGATCCTCAAGGAGATGTACAATAACTTCACTATCGGTTTGGGTGTTAAACTTATGATGTGCCGAAAGGGTTTTTCTAAGCTCTCTGTAGTTGTAAATTTCACCGTTATGCTCAAGTATGAATTTTTTGTCGCAGCTCATGAACGGTTGTGGACCACAAGCGCCACCTACTATAGCTAACCTGGTGTGTCCTAAAACATCATGTCCATGAACCTTTGAGAACAACAGCTTATCGAAAGTATCTGAGTATACTATTTGGTTTTCTGTAGCAAAACCCATTCCGTCTGGACCTCTATTTGGCATACAGTATAACATTTTTCCAATTAAAGGAGTAACATTTCCCTCTTTTTTGCTTAAAATTCCTACAATACTACACATTTTAAAATTTCCTAAACAACTGTTATTGGTGAACAAGATATAAAAAGTACTACCTTATTTTGGGTTGATATCATTACCTTTTATTTTTTGAAGTTAAATATATCCAATATATTAGCCCTATCTATTATGTTTTTGCATCTACCAATAAAGTTATCCTTTGGCATAAATGCGATTCCTATGCCCGCATGTGTTACCATGCAAAGGTCACCACGTGTGTCGCCAATAGCCACTGTATCTTTGGTATCTACACCATATTTATTTGCGTGAGTTTCTAAATGATATCTTTTGCATACAGAGTTTTTGCAAAAACAGTTTATTTTGTCCCACCCTAGCGGCATATTGACCTCTCCCGTTACCAATCCATCATTGTTAACCATCAAATCGTTTGCAGTGAAAAAATCCAAGTCATAGTTATTGACCAAGGTTTTGGCCGCAATACCGTAACTATCGGTAATAATGCCTATTTTATATCCCTCTTGTTTTAAAACAGATACCGTCTTCTGGTAATTATTCATAATCGGTATAGACTCTAATGCAAATATTATTTCCCTATAATCTATTCCCTTAAGAAGAGAAGCTATTTTTTGAGTTTTAACGTAACCCAAAATTGACGTGTCAGATTGAATTTGCTTTACCTGATCATATAACCCAAATTTTGTTGATAGGGCATCAATAAGCCTACCATCAATGATTGTTCCATCCATGTCAAATACAGCTAGTTTTAATTTAGACGCCATTGTGATATGATATAGAAAGAAAATTGCTGACTATTATTCTATTCAGAATCAATATCAGATACCCATTGCCAAACCAAATTGGTATACTGTTTATTTAGCACTATCAATAAACATCCCATAAACATGCCCCTATATTTTTCGAGTTAAAACACAGCGGGCATAATAAAGCTTAACGTAACCCATGTAATCCCATTGTAAAGATATGCAAATCATTTTAATTGTTTGTTTTCAAAATAATACCATTAGGGATTAATATTGAGATACAATCTAATTGATGATACGTTAGAAGATAATTAGTCCAAATTGGCCTTTTACAATTACAGCAACCATGAGTATAAGCAATCCGATATGAAAATACAAATCTCAGAATTATTCTCTGCATAATGTCCTTTAATTTACTAATTGTATTCATAGCAAAACCACGGTGCATCAACGACGCAGAATCTTTTACTTCGTTTTTATAACCAGGGAATCAATATTGCGAAAATCTTGACGCTGTACTTGAGTCTACCTATGTTGTATAAGGGTCTTTCAAACAATTCTTAGAGATGATCTATATATATCAATATACATATAGACAATTGAATACATGAGATTAGATTTTCCCCCGAAAAATACAGAGAGAATCGGAGCAGTTAGTATCCATGAACTTCAAAAAATATATGAAATCGATTCAGGAAAATTACCCGGCACTAATGGCCAACAATCCATCAAGGGATTTGGTTATGATGAGTTATCTTCCATAATGCGCGAATTGGCCATAGTAATTCCAGTCAAAAACGAAAAACTGGGCCTGCTTGAAGGCGCTTTGAGTGGCATTCCTAACGAATGCCTTGTAATCATAGTATCAAATAGCGAAAGGGCCCCCTTTGACAGATTTTCAATGGAAGTAGAAATGATAAAGCAGTTTTCCAAGTTTGCAGATAAGAAAATAATGGTTATCAACCAAAAAGATAAGGGACTGGGACCAATTTTTAGTAAACTAAACTACACCTCTATTTTGGATCCCAAAGGTCGAGTGCGTAATGGAAAAGCTGAGGGAATGATAATTGGCATGTTATTGGCAAAAATGCAGTTAAAAAAATATGTTGGTTTTATTGATGGCGACAACTATTTTCCAGGAGCCGTAAATGAATATGTCAAAATTTTTGCAGCAGGTTTCGGAATGGCATCTACTCCATACAGCAACATTAGAATATCTTGGAAGTCCAAACCCAAAATAGTGAATAACCAATTGCAATTTCCCAGATGGGGTAGAATATCCGAATATAGCAACAAGTATCTAAATGATTTAATCTCAAACATAACAGGATCCAAAAGTGAGATTATAACAACTGGAAATGCCGGAGAGCACGCATTATCGATGGTCCTTGCTGAAAACCTAAACTACTCAAGCGGATATTCAGTTGAGCCGTATGAACTAATTGACATTTTAGAAAAGTTCGGTGGATTATTGCCTTCTGATTTGACAGGCATAATAAAAAAAGAAGTAGAGATTTTTCAAATTGAAACAAGAAATCCACACCTACATGAAGAAAAGGGTAAAGATCATCTAACAGGAATGCTGCAGGATTCCCTTCTGGCAATAAACAACAGTAAAATCTGCAACATGGAATTAACAAGGGTAATAAAAGATCATTTACTTTTGCTCCAGGTAAAATCAAAAAATAAAGTCACTATTCCAAAAGACAACAATAAAAAACACGCGATTATGGAACCGATAAAGTCAATACCAATGGAAACATTTGCTGAAATGTTACTTAATAACTGTAAATCTCTGAATATGATTTAAATTTTTTACCTATTTTTGATAACATAAATAGAAAAGGCGTTACGATATTATTTGGCACTTTTATGCCCTGCGAAAGATTAGCATAAGGTGTCATCAAAGTCCCTGAAATCTTAAAATATACACTGGTTTCACATCTATAGATGCCTTTATGAATTTTGGGCTTAATTTTACCACATTCTTAATTAATACAGATTTCAACATCCGTTTAAACTGATACTATAAAGTAGGGCTCCTGAGTTAATATCATAGTCATCAATTTGAATACAGAGATATTGGAATTTGCGAACAGTCTTTTATTTTCAACTTTGGTATCTAGTGGGTTTCTTATAGGTGCAATCCTTTCAATTGTTTTTCGTTATCCAGAGAGACTAAGAGCCGACCTTTCAGCTTTTGCAGCGGGCATTTTTTTATCCTCGATAGCGTTTTCATTGATTGACGATGCATTAAAGGAAGGGTCTTTTTTCACCATGGCAATAGGCTTTGCTGTTGGCGCGGTATCTTTTAGCGTCATGAACAGAATCCTGCAGAGGATTAGAGAAGACCAAGTAAGAAAAGAAGAAGTAAAAGCCTCAAAGTCAAATGGACCCAACAACAAAGGCAACACTTCCCGTTCGGGTGGCAACAGCTCAAAAACTATGATTGTAGGGATATTTCTTGACAGCTTTCCTGAGTCAATCTTTATTGGTGTAATCATTGCATTAAATATAGAGGGTTTGATCGCAGCAACTTTAGCGCTGTTTATAGGCAATCTGGCTGCTACAATGGAAGGGTCAAAGAGAATGCTAGAGGAAAACAGGCAAAGATTTCAGACTCTAAAACAATGGATATATATTTTTGTTATCATAGCCATAGGCGGACCAATAGGATGGTATTTAGAGAAGCCGCTTAATCCGGAACAGCTATCCATCATCATAGGCTTTGCTGCGGGGGCGCTTATGGCATTTATCACAGAAGAGCTTATTCCACAAGCATACAAGCGCGCAGAGTTGCACATAGGATTATCATCATCTTTTGGTTTTCTGCTGGGTTTGGCTTTATTCCAACTTTTCTAGTTTGTTGTTGCAGTGGTGTTTGTACAGAAACTGGTGAGAAGTTGGTGTAGCAAATCAATGGAAACCACTCTACAGCTAAAACATACCCAACAAAACTTTTGGAAAAATGGTGTCAAAGAATCAAACCTTTTTGTATGCCTTTGGTTGTAATGGTTATTTTTTTTGCTATTATCTAGGGCCGATATAGACAACATAAAAGGGCAATCGTAGGCTTGTTCCATGGCAACAAGAAGCCACAAATTCTACACTGGTCCCTGCACACCTACAATCTCAATGAAAACCTACCTGTGGTTGTAACACAATAACTACAACGTTTGCCCTCTAAAACAACTAGTTTTTTATTAACCAACTTTGGGATATAGAATATGACAATTCAAGCTTATGCAGCGTCGGAAACAGGGGGCAAACTGGAACCCTTTGAGTATGAGCCAGGACCTTTAAAAGCAGACGAAATCGAAATCAGTGTGGAGTATTGTGGCATATGCCACAGTGATTTGCATATGCTAAAAAATGAGTGGGGAATAGCGCAATATCCCCT
>JBKJYK010000215.1:0-9313 GCA_046715515.1 Candidatus Nitrosocosmicus sp. | reverse complement strand
AAAAATCGTCCTTACACATTTAAAATTTCATTATATTAGAGTATTTTGTTAATAGTACGAGAGGTGGGGAAGGGATTCGAACCCTTATATATTCGCTATCTGCGTTGTTTGGCCATATTTTGCAGGCGAACGCATGGCCGCTCTGCCACCCCACCAATTAGAAATTTTAGTTACTTGAAAACTTATATTTCTTTTGTAATTGTTTGTTTTATTATTTGTTTTATGTTTATCTTCGATAGTTTTTTGCAGCGAGTATGATGTCTTCAGTTTTTATTGTTTTTCTACCCGCATGAAATGCAAGATCTACAGCCTGTTTTGCTATGTTCTCACCTATCCTTTCTAATATTTTTCTTAATTCATTTGCTGCATCATCACTAACCCTTTCTGCACCAAATTTTTTTATTATTCTATATGTGGAAGCTAATGCTATTTCAGATTCGGATGACATTTGATACATTTTATTTTTCTTGTTTAAATAATTTGTCTATTGTGTTTGATCTTCTGCTGTGTTTTGATTTTGACGCATTTTCAATTCGTTATTATAGTTATAAATTTTAAAATACATGATGTGTTTTGTGGATTCTCATATTCATCTTTCTGATAGTGCGTATGATGAATATTTGATGTTAATAATTGGTATTATAAACAATTTGAAAATTCGGGTATATTCTGTTTCAGAGGATTTAGGTTCATCTGTTAAAAATTTAAGCATAAAAAAAAAACACTTTGTAAACACTGATTCATTTAAGGCGTTTGTCGGTATTCACCCTCAATATGCTTCTGTTAAACTGTCGGAATCTTTTAGCGATTTTTTTATATCCAACAAAGAGAGCATAGATGGAATCGGTGAAATAGGTATTGATCCAACATATACCATTAACAATGCCTCCAATACAGTTGACGTTCAAAAAACTGTTTTTAATCAAATGTTGTCTATAGCTGAAAAAAATAACAAACCTGTCTCAATACATTCGAGAAGATCCTTAAAGGAGATACTGGATACGTTGACCTCTTATCGACTAAATAGAGTTGTTTTTCACTGGTATGACGGAAACAAAAGCCTCCTGAAAAAAATCAATGAACTCGGTTATTATGTGTCTTTTGGTCCCTACTTGCTTTATTCAGAAAACAAAAGAACGCTGTTGAGTGAATCGGATTTATCCTTGTTATTGTTGGAAACTGATGGTCCTGTATCTTACAGGCACTGTTTTAATAATGTTATTACATCTCCGGTTTTTATAGTAAGCTTGATTTATTATGTTTCAATTATCCTCAAAAAAAACTTCAACGATCTATCTGAGATGATTTTTAGGAACTCGGTTGAATTCTTAAACGCCAAATAGTATGTGTTTTATTGGTAAAAGAAACTTTTAAAATAAACGATAAAATACCTTTGTTTTTTTTCTAATGTTGTGGATAGAGTTAAACGAATGTCTAATGAATTGTTGGAACGATTTCCAGATAAGTTTACAATAGATTTTAATGAAAATAAGGAAGCAATAAAAAATTATGCACAGGTCCGTTCTAAAGAATTAAGAAACAAGATTGCCGGTTATATTACTTCGGTAGTTAACAGAAACCTGGCGCAACAAAACGCCTCTATGGCTTATTCTGAAGATGTTTTAGAATCAACAAAAGAATCTAGAGAATAATTTTGATAAAAGTCAACTTGATGGGCAGTATAAAAAAATTAATAGGACAGTCAAA
The DNA here is from genome assembly GCA_046715515.1 of Candidatus Nitrosocosmicus sp. GTDB lineage: Archaea > Thermoproteota > Nitrososphaeria > Nitrososphaerales > Nitrososphaeraceae > Nitrosocosmicus. The sequence goes on along the minus strand of JBKJYK010000215.1, from coordinate 7,606 downwards.
TTTACAAATAAACGAAGACTCCTCCAGTATAAAGGGAATTATTTCTTATTTGGAAACTAATTATTATTCACATAATAAAATAAATGAAGGTGATATAATGATAGCTATCAATGGGATAGAATCTTCGGTATTTGGGGGCTATAATGCAACAGTCTCTTCAGGTGATACTGTAACTATTTTGTCAATTGTTCATGGCGGTTAATTTGGCCTATGCGGATAATGCCGTTATTTTCTTTTGGGTATTGAAATATATTTAATTTATTTAATAGTTATTTATTGTGACTTTTAATGGAATTTTTAAGGTAATTAAGGTTTCAAAAGATAGAATTGGTGTTATTGTCGGAAAAAAGGGCTCTGTAAAGTCTGAAATAGAAACCAAATGCAATGTAAGACTGGAAATCGATGGAGAATCTGGTGACGTCAGCATTGGATTTAAAAATAATACTTCATATATTGAAATTGGGGTTTTTAAAGCCTCTGAAATAATAATGGCTATTTCAAAAGGATTTTCACCGGATAGGGCATATAGCTTGTTAAATGAGGATAATGTGCTTCAGTTGATTGACCTGCGAGAATATTCTGGAAAATCCGCTAGTTCTCTTGACCGGATAAAATCTAGAATAATAGGACAGAGCGGAAAATCTAGGAGAAACATCGAGGATTTTACAGGTGCTTATCTATCTATATATGGTCATTTTGTAGGATTTATTGGAAATTATGAAGAGGCCTCTTTGGCACTTGATGCTGTTACCATGTTGTGCAAGGGAAGCTCTCATAAATCAGTTTATCACATGCTTGAAGAATAAAGGAGAAAGAAAAAACTAGAGAAAATGAATCTTTGGGAAAAAAATGACGTTAAATAATGTACATAAAACAAAGATTACCACAACTCACATCTAATTTCTATTTTTGTATTTTTGTATTTCTCTCAGCTTAATTATTATGTGGCTAATAACCATTAGATTATAGAATTGGACATAGATGATAAGAACAATTATATCAATAATGATTCAGAAAAGGGAAAAAAAATTGATAAATCCACATTTTATTATTTGAGTACAATCGTAGCATCGGTTATGACCATACCTGGCATCATCACCCTTATCGCTATGCGATTTTATACTGATAATCTTGTTTTACAGTTAAGTGTGACTTCTTTTGTTTTTTTAATAAGTTTAATTTTTTCTATCAAAATAGCTAAACTTTTATCTATAAGAGTTGAAAAAAAACAATCCAAATATTGACATATACCTCTGCTGCTATTTTGTTGATTCTGTTATTTTTAAAAGATTATTTGGTTTATGGTTTGTTGTTATCCCATCTTTTAAAAACTTCGTTGCTTATGTCAAATTGATCTAAAGTTTTGCCTACAATATGCAAAACTAGATCATTTACTGTTCTTGGCCTGTGGTAAAAGCCTGGCATGGCGGGCAAAATGATGACTCCTATCTTTGCAAGATTTAGCATATTTGCTAGATGAATTTGGGATAGGGGTGTTTCCCGGGGAACAATGACTAGCTTCCTATTCTCTTTAATAGTAACAGAAGCTGCTCTTGAAATTAAATTGTCATCGTATCCATTTGCTATACTTGCTAAAGTTTTCATGCTGCATGGAATTATTATCATTCCACTCGTCTTAAAAGATCCACTGGAAATCGATGCTGCCATATTGTGTTCATCATACTCAAAAGTTGCTAATTCCTTTATTTTTGTGACGTTTTCATCGGTTTCAATTTCTATGTTTTTTTCGGCCCATTTGCTTAAGACCACATGAGTTTCAATTTCCAATTTATTGAGAAAATATAGCAGTTTTATGCCGTAAATTACCCCGGAGCTCCCAGTAATACCAATTACTATTTTGAGTTTTTTCTCCATTTAATTGTTTGATAATTCTTTTCCGATATTTTATATTTAATACTTTGATTCTCTTATATGTGTTAACCGTTTTTGGTTCAATAGCTTTGGATACAACTAGGACTCCATTTCAAATAAAGGAGCGCATATTGGGGGGTGCTGCCACTTATGCTTCGCTGTCTGGGTCCTTTTTTGTGCGTGCATCGCTTATTGGTATAGTTGGATACGATTTTCCTCAAAGTTATCAGACTCTTTTAGAAAACAGGGTGGACACAAAGGGTTTGATGAAACACCCAGAAAAAAAAACGTTTTTTTATGACTCGTCTTTTGATTATGATTTGTCTCATAGAACTACCAATAAAACCGAATTAAATGTTATAGAAAACTTTGAGCCTATGGTTCCTTTAGATTATGCCAATTCAAAATTTGTCTATCTTGCTAATAATGATCCGGATCAAAATTTAAAAATATTAAAAAAATTCAACCATCCCGAATTGGTTGTTTGTGATACTATTGAATATTGGATTCGATAAAAAAAAAATTCTGTGATATCCATGATGGAGAAAACCCATGGTGTAATAATCAACGATCAGGAAGCGAGGTTATTATGTAATTTGTCAAATCTGATTAAATGCGGAAAACAAATTTTATCTTGGGGCCCTAGTTTTGTCATAATAAAAAAAGGCGAACATGGTGTTCTTTTCTTTAGCAAAGATGATGTTTTCCCAATTCCTGGATATCCGATAGAGGATGTTGTTGACCCAACAGGTGCTGGTGATTCGTTTGCAGGAGGCTTTATGGGACACCTTGTCTCAAAATTCCAGAAAAACTTTTTTGATAACAATGATTTGGTTAGGGATTCTATCCTGTTTGGGAATATTATGGGCACGTTTGCAATAGAGGATTTTGGGATCACTAAACTAGTTAATATTGGCATCTCTGACATTATGGCCAGAAATAAAAAGTATAGGGATTTGTTATCATTGAGTTGATTTTTTATCTGGAAGGTATATAATTATCTTTATGCTAATATGTATGGTTTTAAAATAAATGAAAATTTTGATCATTGATAACTATGATTCATTTGTTTACAATATTGCCCAAATGATGGGCCTCCTTAATACAATTCCTATTGTGGAAAGAAATGACAAAATTACTTTAAAAGACATTTTAAAAATGAATCCGGATGCAATTGTTATATCCCCTGGTCCTGGACACCCAAAGTTCAAAAGGGATTTTGGAATTTGCAATGCCGTGATAACTCAACTAGGACCCAAATTCCCAATATTGGGAATTTGTTTAGGCCATCAAGGAATAGTGCATGCATATGGTGGAAAAGTTAAAAGGGCAATGAATATCAGACACGGCAAAACTAGTGTCATTGAATATTATTCAAATTCTAGTTTATTTGAAAATGTCAATAATCCTTTTACTGCTACTAGATATCATTCTTTAGTTGCAGATGAAAAATCTCTTCCTGGATGCTTAAAGGTAACGTCAAAATCTTTAGATGACACTGAAATAATGGGAATAAAACATGAGAAGTATTTGATAGAAGGGATACAGTTCCATCCCGAATCAATCTTAACTGGGGAAGGGAAAAAAATTTTGTCAAATTTTATCCATGAGGTAAAAAAATGAACACAAACAACCAAAGTTCTAATTACCTTGACCAACATCAGAATCAAACTCACCATTTATTAAAAAAATTATCCGAAAAAAAAAACCTAACTAGCAAGGAAGTTTTTGATGTTGTTTCTGATCTCCTTGACGGTAATTATTCTGATATATTTATTTCCGCCTTTTTGATGTCGTTATTGTTAAAAGGCGAAAATCTAAATGAGATCATTGGAACTGTCAAAGCTATAAAATCTAAATCCATGGAAATTTCCCCATCTGTCAATCTTCCTATTGTAGACAATTGCGGAACTGGGGGCGATTCTCTAAACACTTTCAACATAAGTACTGCGTCTGCTATTGTAGCAAGTTCCTGCAGTGGAGTTGCAGTTGCTAAGCATGGTAATCGATCCTCTTCAAGCTTAAGTGGAAGCGCCGATTTCTTTGAGTATCTAGGTTACGATTTAGATATCGAACCTAATTTGATTGCTCGATCTATCGATATACTTGGTTTTGGTTTTATCTTTGCACCTAAATTTAATCCTGGTTTGAAAAATGCCTCCAAGGTGAGAAAGGAATTAGGTTTACGTACAATTTTCAATAAGGTGGGTCCATTGTGCAATCCATGTACAAATTTATATGGCCAGATAATCGGGGTCTCCGATCCGAGCTTATTGGATATAATTCCACAGGTGATTCCTATTTTAGGTTTAAAAAATGCTCTGATTGTTTATTCGCATGATGGAATGGATGAACTGTCTAATAGCAGTAAGAATACTGTCGTTTGTGTTTCTTTGCAAGATGGTGGCTATTCTTCTAATAAAATTATCATTGATCCTGCTGATTTTGGAATGCCCAAATCTACTCTGAATGAACTGGCTGTAAAAAATAAATTACAGTCTATAATGGAAACAATGCGTGTAATTTATGGGATTAAATCAAATAAATCCCGAGAAAATATTGTATTGCTAAATAGTGCTGCAATATTGTTAGTTGGCAATACGGTTGATTCATTTAAAGATGGATTGTCCATTGTAAAGCAGTCTTTAGATGATGGCGGACCTCAAAAAAAACTACGGGATCTCATAAATAGATGTGGTGATATTTCCAAACTAGATGAAGCGGAAAAATTGCTTTGATATTTTCATAATTTGAACTAAATATTGGTTATTCTTGTTTGTAATTGTTCTTTTTCTTGTATCTTTTACATAGTACGTAAATTTCACTACTTTGTTTTCTACTGGCATCAGGTTTTGTTATGATTACATTTAGAAAAAATTCTTTTAGATGGTTTATAAATTCTGCAGTATCTTCTCCCTGAAAAACCTTGTACAGCGCATAACCGTTTTCTTTCAATACTGTTTTTGTGAATTCTAGTGCTTTTCTGGTCAAATCTATTTGTTTTAAGTGATCCATCTTCCACAGGCCCGATACGTTTGGGGCTAAATCTGAAAGCACCACATCTGCATTTCCACCTATCAAGGTAATTAATTTGTCTATATCTTTTTCCTCTTCTATGCTTCCAACTATTGTAATTACATTTGGAATGGGATCTATTTCTTTCAGGTCTATTCCAATAACTGTCCCTTTTGGACCAGTTATTTTTGAAGCAAGCTGTAGCCATCCACCAGGGGCTGCACCTATATCAACAACTTTCATTCCTTCTTTTAGAAAATGATATGATTTATTTAACTGAGACAATTTGTACACCGCACGACTCCTATACATATTCTCTTTTGCAAGTTTTCTATATTGATCTTTACGTGCATCGGATAATTTCATCTAGTTCCCTTTATTTGGTTATTGTGTAATCTAAATAATATTGTTTATTTTATTTGGTTGTTCTAGAAATGTTTTTTATGGACATGAAAAAAATTATGTGATGGATAAAAGTCATATTCAAGGCCTTATTAAAAATTATCCTGATTTTCCAAAACAAGGTATTTTATTTAGAGATCTTACTCCTGTATTTAGGGATAGCCATTCACTACCCTTATTAGGCGAATATTTCTATGAAAAACTAAAAAAAACCAACATAAATTATATTGCTGGAATAGAGGCCCGTGGGTTTATTTTATCTACAATATTAGGTTTAAAATTCAACCTAGGTGTAATCATGATAAGAAAAGCCGGAAAACTACCTGGCAGTACCGTCAAACAAACATATGAGATAGAATACGGTAACGCAACAATGGAGTTACAATCAGAATCTATTAAAAAAAATGAAGATATATTGATTGCTGATGATTTGTTGGCCACTGGCGGAACAGCACTTGCTGCAGCAAAACTAATTGAAGGGCTTGGGGGCAATGTAATTGGATTTGCATTTGTAGTGGAATTGTCTTCACTTGATGGCGGGAGATTGTTGCGGGAAAAAGGCTATTCTGTACATTCGATGGTGATTTATTAGATGCATAAAAATGAAGGTAAGGATGCAGTAGAAATTGCAATAATAGGGGGAACCGGGGTATACGATAATAATCTATTTCAGGAGGAAAAAACAATTAAACCTCATACACCTTATGGGCCCACATCTGATTCTATAATTGTAGGCTTGTTTGGCGAAAGAAAAATTGCATTCCTTCCACGACATGGCAAAGGACATAGAATTCCTCCCCATATGATAAATTACCGAGCTAATATATGGGCTTTAAAGAATTTGGGGGTAAAAAGGATAATTGCACCTTCTGCCGTAGGCAGCCTAAACTATATCTACGCTCCTGGAGATATAATGTTGCCTGACCAGTTTATTGATTTTACAAAGAATAGAAATTATTCTTTCTTTGATGGTTCTCAAGCATGTCATATATCAATGGCCGATCCTTTCTGTAATGATTTGAGAAGCGCTGCAGATAAATGCATAAATGGTCTTGGTATTAGATTTCATGGTAAAGGTACTTATGTTTGTATTGAGGGACCCCGATTTTCAACTCGATCAGAATCTAAGATGTTTAGAGATATCTACCATGCAGATATTATAGGAATGACTTTAATTCCTGAATGTATACTTGCACGAGAAAGTGAAATGTGTTATTTGTCTATTTCAACAATAACCGATTATGATGTTTGGGCAGAGCAACCTGTGTCTTCCAAAGATGTTATCAAAACATTGCAAAAGAATGCAGACACTACCAAAACAATAATCTCTAAATTAATACCATTAATCTCGAGTGATAGAAATGATTGTTCTTGTGGTTGTGCATTGGATGAAGCATTAATATAATTAGTAATGTCTATTCCATTGCTGTTCTTCTTTTCAAATCTTTTTCATCAAAGGTTATATCACCTTCAATTATCTTTTTCTGGACTAAACTTAAGATTATTTCTGGATCCATACCCATTTTTTTAATATGGTTATATTTTGTTTCGGATATTTTTATATTGATATTTTGTCCCCCTATCCTTCCGAATGCTACTGCTTTGAAATTGACCGTATTGTCGCCTATTGAGAAAAATCCCGATAACTTACTTGCTACGGCCCCTTCTGTCACGTTCTTGATGTGTATTTTAAAGTCGATTTTATTGTATTCTTCGGGAATATTGGGTATCATTTTTGTATGATTTCTTCGGATATTTCTACGCTTTTGTTAATGTTTTTGGAAACTAAAAGACTCCACCACTCTGGATCTGTTATTCTTGAGTTATCTATGTTTACAGAAATCTTTGTCTCATCATCAGTATCTATAAAGTCAACTTTGCCGTGTTCTGGTATTTTTATTAATTTCCATCTGTCTTTTCCTTTTCTATGTTTGTTCACTGCTATTGCCCAGATTTCTTTGTCATTGATGATTGGCATTCCAATATCTTCAGATATTTCCAGAATTCCTGGTCTTTTTTCTTCGCATAATATTTTTTTTGTAATTACGCTTCTCCATACATCAACAGCACCTATGTTTTTGCCATTTTCATTGATATTTATTACACCAAAGTAAACAATTTTGTCTTGATTGTTTGCAGAAGAATCTGAAGATTGCATAATAGGTGATAATTTAATGTTTTTCCCTTATTTAGCCCTTGCATTCATCATTATTCCTTACTTTGGTAATTTTCTAGCATTATCCCTATGTTATCAATTTTTATATTTTTTTTAAATTGAATGTTTTTCTCTGCGCATAACCTTCTATATCTGTTTACT
>JBKJYK010000214.1:0-5196 GCA_046715515.1 Candidatus Nitrosocosmicus sp. | reverse complement strand
CGACAACATCTCCTGTAGATGCACTCAATGAATGCATAGAATCATAATCAATTCTAGCAACTCCACGGCCTACATCTCGCGTATAAGCTTCAAGCACCTTTAGAGAAAGGTTATTACTCTGAGACATGATTACTACAGCATTATTTAACACTCACTACTTATACACTTTTGTAATACAAAAAATAGGGAAATTATTTAAGAAAATTATGTATTTATAAGAAACAAAAAAGGGAAAATCATAGAATGTTTTCCATTGTCAAATCTACAGTAAAAACAGCCAATTCGAATAACATCAGCATCATCCCAAAATCAACACACAATATCTTTGGCAGCTAATAGAGATAAACAAAACAGGCACCATAATTCAAAACAACAGCATTTTTTAGTTTCAATCTTACTAATGAATATAACTGTGAGGCATCCACATAGCATATTTTTTAATGGCATGATTTTAGTTGGTAAAAGAAATTAACAAATAATGACATAGTCTACTTTTTTTACAAGACAGATATAAAATAACCTTATAATACCTACTGGTTTTTCAAAAAGATATAGAACGATTTGGCAAATGAAAAAAAAATCCCCAGAAATAGATAGGCTCGCAGGAATGGAATACTATTCTACAAGTTTTGATGGAATAGGCGGAAACATAAAAAACAATAACAAAGATTTCATTGTTAAAGAAATACTACACCCAAGTTTTTTAAAAGAGCTATCGAATCAAAAAACAGGCACCCATGTTTTTCCCATATATGAAATTGAAAAAAGAGGAATAGACTCAAATCATGCAGTAATGGTCCTAAAAGAAAGATTAGGAATAAATTTTAAAATAGTTGGCATAAAGGATGCAAAAGCAACTACCACACAGTACGCAAGTTCAAATAACAGTAAAAGAATTGCAAAAGACATAAAAATTGGCGAAATTTCTTTAAAGTTAGTAGGTTTTTCAGAGAATCCAATCGATAAATCCATTTTGATAGGAAACAGATTCAAGATACAAATCAGCAATCCAAAAGACAGTTCTAAAAACAATTTATCAACTTTTATTACAGAAATTAGCAATGTAGGAAATTATTATGGTTTGCAACGGTTTGGGAGTGAAAGATTGGTAACGCATCTTATAGGTAGAGCAATTCTGAAGAGACAATTTAGTGAAGCGATAGAGATACTTTTAACATATACAACAAGATATGACTCAAAATTTAGTATAGAGATAAGGGAAAAACTAAAAGACATAAAAAACAACCCCAGTCTTCTCAAAATAATTCCAAAAGGAATGGACATAGAAAGAAAAATCGCATATGAAATAACAAAAGGTAATAGGGAACCCATATCGGTTTTGCGATCCATTCCAATAAACATAAGAAGGCTATTTGTACAGGCTTTTCAAGCATTTATTTTTAACAAAACATTGAGTATTGCGATCGCAAATGATTTTTCTATAACCAAATGTGAAAAGGACGACCTGTGTTTTGAGGTTATTGACGAAATAGTTTTTGGAAAAATACGAAAATTTGAAAATTCAAATTCATCCAAATATAAAAAAATTCCAATAATCAGATTACCAGGTTATGCATTTCAGCCGGGAAAAAACAGATTTGATAAAATAGTTAAAGAGATGTTACATTATGAAAACATCACTGGTAAAGATTTTTTTATAAAAGAGATGCAAGAACTAAGTGAAACGGGAGGATTTAGACAAGCCGCATTCATATCTAAAGATTTTCAATACAAAACAGCAAAGAATGTCACAGAAGTTGAAATTGCTGTACCAAAAGGCACCTATGCAACCACCCTATTAAGAGAAATTATTAAACCGGATGATCCAATAATTGCAGGTTTTTAGACACAGGTTGTCCTCTCAAGAACAAGAAAACATGTTATAGGTATAATACTATTGCCCATTAAAATAAGGTGAAATAAAATATCAACAAAAACAGAATTGCCACTATTTAAAGTATTTTTTACAGTGGGAATTTTAGTTTTAATTTTTGGTGTGTCTTTTATAATGATAGATTGGATTGTGCATTCTTTTACTGAGGGCCTTAGATCAGTGGGCATAAGATTTACAATAGCCGGAATAATTTCCATCATATTGGCTTATTTATATAGGTATCACAAAGTTTTGGGATTTTTAATTGTTCAGTTTAAACGCAAACTCAATAAAAAAGACGAATCTTCTGAATGGTACAAACCATAACTTTAGAGCATTTAAACAATAGAGGAAACAAACCCAGAGAACAGAATAGATGACAATAAAGCAAAAACAAAACAATAAAAATATATGCATTGTGATGCAAATGAAATTAATCAAAACACATATTAATATATAAAATAAAAAATTTAGAATCTATCATTATTGACAATTGAAGAAATACGATATGACTTCACAGAATATGCAGAACACTTTAGGGATTTTTTTTCTAAAATATTAAAATTAATTATCATTTCAAAATTAAATTGTCAAGAAACAAATAAAACATCAGCCAAATATCTCAATGAGATAGTTAACAACATAGAAGGCTGCAAAACACATAGAGTAAAATATGGCAAATCAATGATATTTACAAAATTTTTGCATTATGAATTTACATATCAGACAATTAAGGTGACCATAAAAATCATAGATAAATACATTATTGATATACTGCTAGAATCAATAATCCCAGATTTTGTAAAAGTATTTGATGAACTTAGCAGCGATACAAAAACAATAAAATGGAATTCAGGCAACGTCACGCATATTAACAACAATATTTTTCAAGATAATAGTACAATAAATTATGAAATATCAACAACTGCAAATCCAATAACAAAGGGACCAGAAGAGATTGAAGGCGGAGACAAAGAAGATTTAATAATTCAGCACGAGATAAGAATAACCTTTTATCTTTTAGAATTATTTATAGAAACGTTATATTATTTGACAACAATATCACCCAATAGCAATAACGACAGTTTGGTTGGAAAGTTAATTGTAATTAAAGATGTATCGGTGACTAGAAAAAACATAAACATAGAAATACTAATTGATGAGAAAATGATAATAATAAACTTGGCACCAAAAAAAAATAATCCCATCTCAATAGTTATAGATAATGAAGATAAGATAGGAAATACAATAAAGCAAATAATTATGCAAAACAAAAATTTTTAACATATTGTTTTATTTAATCGATTAAAAAAAATCTAGACTGCTAGCACCAGAATTTAAAAGGGCAGCTAAAAACAAGATACCGATAGACAAACCCACAGTAAGTCGACCTAGTAAAATTATTTTGTTTCTTAATGATTTAAAATATGAATCAGGCACTTTGTTTTGCAATATTTTAATCTCGGTTTTTTTATTGAGTATTAGAATATGTATAATATACAATAAAATTGTAATCGATACCAAAATGATTTTAGAGAACAAAATATATCCATAAAATGACTCAACAAGCATAGAAGGTTGAGACAAAATCAAACGCCCATTATAAATTCCCGTAATAACAAGAATTAATAGCGAAAACGCAGCAATAAAATTGAAACGCCGGCCAACAGTAACCATAAACGAGATTCGTTTATTTATATCAGGCATAGTTTTTTTTAGAAGAGGAGCTAACACAAACCCTAAAAAAACTGATCCCCCCACCCAAATTGAAGAGAAAATTAGATGAATGAAAAAAATGAAGGAATCATAAAATAACATCAGACAACACTCTTCTAGAATGTTCTATAATATATTATTATAAAAAAAGTATTTAATACCATCAATTTACAGATAATTCTACAACAAGATGTTTTTAAGCCGACGAAGGATGATTCTGATAGGTATCACAGCGATTGTCATAGGTACTATAATATTACTTCCATTGATACTAACAGTAACTCTACCAGATTTAAGTAAATTAAGCATAACAATTGAAAAAATAGAATTTGAAGGGATAGAAGAAAAAAATAACATGGTCATACTGAACGTGTTTTTGAATGTCACAAACCCTACAAGTCAAGCACTGACCACATCAAAAATAGACTATAGTTTATTTGTAAACGGGGATTCACTTGGAGACTATACAAATTCATATGCAGACATTCCACTCAATGGCAGACCACAATTTCTAGCAAACAGAGATAGCATTCTACAACATGAAATTAATGTGCCTATAGTGGATGAAAAATTAGTTACAAACCTAAACAATAACAATGAAACACTACAAAACATAGATTGGGAAGTTCAAGGGTCAGCAATAATAGAATCAGGATTTAGCTCTACCATCAAAAATTTCAATTCTTCATGGTAACATCTAAGGAAGACATTAATAGCTAAAATAATATTAAAAAAAAATAAAGGTATAAAAGAGGTTTTTATTTCAGTTTTTTGGTATTCTCATCAAATTATATCGGTCTGTTGAATCACCATAAACTTATTGAAGGATGTTGTAACCCACTCTTCAATAATTTGGCATTTTGCCGGGCTGATAGGATTTGATTCATCCTCTATTGAACACAGGTGCTGTGAAGGACAACAAATGCATGGGGCCCCTTCCACTGTACTTAAGTCGATTGGTTTTTGTTCAACAATATCAATTGGAATAGATTTTTTTACCACTAGCTTATATGTCCATCTACCGTTATACAGAGCTTTTTCACGCGTGATAAGAGATTGTTTTTCCAGATTTCCCACCAGACGTGAACCATCACGACTATCTAGAGAAAATGATTTGCATAACTCGGTTTGAAAAATGCCTTCCTCGCCACTTGTAGTAATAGCATAAAACACCTTGTCTATAAGATCACTTTTAGAACGAACGGATAATTTTGAACCAGAAATTTCAGATGACAAAACATAGTACCTTCAACGAAATAATATAAATGTCTTTAAATTTATGATTGATTGTTTGGACAAAAACACAAGACAACATAAGACAACATAAGACATAAAACATCATTATATGCAAAGCTTTACAAATATTTTTATTCATTGCACATAGATAAGAATTCACTCAAAACGAACCATGATATTAATTGAGGTTTTAATATAAAAAATTATTATTTTTTAGACAATGTCCCATAATCAGACTATAGATTATAAAATCACCTTATTGGTGGTAAAGATTAACAGTTAATTGAAATAAAATTCTGTGTGATTTTTTAGAATTATACAATATTATATTAATGCAAACCGCAAAATAATATACTTGTAGTATATTGATT
>JBKJYK010000213.1:0-5497 GCA_046715515.1 Candidatus Nitrosocosmicus sp. | reverse complement strand
GCCTAGATATGAGTCCTTTAACGATAATTATATTGTAATTAAGCTAAATAGTGGTTATAATGTCGGTATTTTAACAGAAAATATTATAAATATTACAAGTGAAAAATTATCCGATACTTCTGTCAATACCCCATTGAACATTATTTCTAAAACAGATGACCCTCATAACAATTATGTATTAACAAAAGAAATAGCACATAATAGCAATAAACCCGTATTTCCTTCCTCATTACCAAAAATTTTGCTTCTTAGTACCGGTGGAACTATAGCGAGTAAAGTTGATTACAGAACTGGTGGAGTAACCTCGATTTTAAATGCATCTGATCTTTATTCGATTTTCCCGGAAATTTTATTTAATGAATACAGTGAAAACATTCATACTGCTCACTGGTCTCTAATATCCGAAAGAATCTCTTATGCAGTTTTACATGAACATTTTGATGGAATTATTGTATCACATGGAACAGATACAATACACTACACATCATCTGCAATGAGCTTTGCATTACAAAATATGCCTATTCCTGTTATTTTAGTAGGGTCCCAACGATCCTCCGACCGACCTTCCTCGGATGCATTTACTAATTTATTAGGTGCAATAAAATTTATTACAAAAACAAATTACGCGGGTATTTTTGTATGCATGCATCATACGTCCTCAGATGAAATCATTGCATGTTATGTGGGGACTAGGGTACGAAAAAATCATACCAGTAAACGTAATGCTCTCCAATCGTTAGATTATGTTCCTTTTGCATTAATATATGATTCTGATATTGTGTGTAATACAAACTTGGAAAGAATAAATACACGTAATAATATTGCAAAAAATCTTATTTCAAAAACGTCCTTTGATGACAGGGTGTTTTTATTGAAATTCTATCCGGGTTTTGATCCCTCTTTTCTTGAATACTTTTCAAATTTTAAATATAAAGTGATTATATTAGAGGGCACAGGGCTTGGGCATATTAATAAAAACTGTTTCCCTTACCTTGAAAAATTGATAGATTCTGGTATTATTATATTTATGACTTCTCAGTGTATTTATGGAAGGGTGCAAATGACTGTTTATGATACTGGCAGAGATCTTTTGGATTTAGGTGTTATACCGTTATCTGATATGAGTTCTGAGACTGCACTAGTCAAAGCTATGTGGGCACTAAGTAACAGTTCAAATATGAAAGAGCTTGTTGAAATCATGAAGATCAATTTGTCAAACGAAATCTCTAATACTTCTCCCCTTATATCTTGATAAATATGGAGTGATTTTAATGAAATTTGATTTTGATGATTTAAAGGTAAAAGTTGGATTCGAAATACATCAGCAACTAGATGCAAAATCTAAACTTTTTTGCAATTGTAAATGTGTAGAAGCTAACGGCAGTTATGATAATAATTTTATACGTATCCTAAGACCTACTAAAAGCGAGCTAGGTAATTTTGATAGAGCTGCTATATTTGAACATACCAAGATGAGTACTATAAAGTATTATTCTAAAGTTGGGTTAAGCTGTTTAGTGGAAGCTGACGAGGAGCCACCTCATGATATAAACAGAGATGCACTAAAAACAGTTTTATTATTTTCACTTGCCCTAAACTCAAACATAGCTGATGAAATTCATGTTATGAGAAAGCTTGTAATTGATGGATCAAACACAAGCGGATTCCAAAGAACTATGCTTGTCTCTACTGGTGGTTACCTAAAAGTTGATGGTTTTAAAAAAATAGGCGTTCAAAGTATATGTTTAGAAGAGGATGCTGCAAAATTGTTGCCACATTCCAAGTTATATAAAGAATATGGATTGGATAGACTAGGAATTCCATTGGTTGAAATTGCCCTGGAGCCTATATCTGGAAAACCCGATGAAATCGTAAATGTAGCTTTAACGCTTGGCAGGTTATTACGTAGTAGTAAACGTGTCTCAAGAGGGCTTGGCACCATAAGGCAGGATGTAAATATCTCGGTTAATGGTGGGCAAGTTGTTGAAGTTAAAGGTGTTCAACAACTGTCTCAACTGGTCAAAGTTTTAGATTATGAAACAAAACGACAATATGGCATGATAAAAATTGCCGAGGAATTTGAAAAAAGAAATATTGATGACGATTTTATAGGCGATAAAATTCAAGATATCACCTTCTTGTTTAAAGATTCATCTTCAACTATATTGAAAAAAATTTTAAAAGATGCCAATTCAATTTTATTATCAATTAGACTTAGGGGTTTGAATGGTTTAATTGGCTATGAACCCATTAGTAATATTCGTCTAGGCAAAGAGCTAGGCGAATTTGTTAGATTCTTTGGTTTGGGTGGTATTTTTCATTCTGATGAATTACCATATTATGGAATTACTATTAAAGATGTTGATAGTGTCAAAGAACTTCTTGGTCTTTCTGATAGTGATGCTTTTTTAATTATTGGGGGAAACGAAAAAAAGGTAAATATTGTACTTGAGCCATTAATCCGCCGAATATGTGAGTTTAGACATGGTGTAATTGCAGAGACACGAGCCGCAACAACGGATGGTTCTACCATTTTTTCTCGACCTAGGCCAGGTTCGTCTAGAATGTACCCTGAAACTGATATTTTGCCTATATCCATAGAGTCAGTTTTACTTGATAATCTAAAACAAAAAATTCCTTTACCTTGGAATGACCTAATCAGGCAAATAATGGAAAAATATGGATTAAATAATAAGTTATCCGAACACATCTTTGATTCTCAATACTATGATATCTTTGAAAAAATTGTTTCAACTTCAAAAAATGTCACACCAACTTTTGTTGCTTCTAAACTTACAGAAGATATAGTTAGTCTTTCAAGGAATAATCTTGATAAATCATTACTTACAGATGATGTGCTAATTGAAGTTTTTGATAAACTTGAAAAAGGATTTATAGCTAAAGAATCTGTGACCTTGATTTTTGAAAAAATCATGAAAAAGGAGTCTAAGACTGTAAAAGAGGCAATGAGTTCATTGAATTTAATCGAAATAAATGATGATGAATTACATAAAGTATTGGATAAAATATTAAATGATAATATTCTTGTTATTAAAGAAAAAGGCGCTAATTCAATTGGTGCACTTATGGGTAAAAGCATGATTACGTTGAGAGGAAAAGTTGATGGATCTAAAATCAATGAATATTTAAAAAAGAAAATAGAACACTTTATTGATGATGAACTCTCCAAATGATATAACCCGTAAGCCTAAATCAATACATTGCCATTATAGAGACTCTTTCGTCATTAATTCTGATAATTTGAAATTGCTTTTAATAAACAATTCAGTATCCTGTTCGGAGTCGGATAATATCGTTAATATGTTGTCTCAATACTACAATCAAAAAGTTAATATCATTTTGGAAGCTTGTAATGATGATAAATGGACAAACCTAGAATCATTTTCATCTCCTTTGGTATTGTTTATTTGCTGCATTGATAAAATTGTTAACAATAAAGAAATAACTTTATCTCAAAAATCTAATTATATATTACAATCCTTTTTGAGATCTTTAGAACCCTGGATGATTTGGTAAATAAATTTTGTAAGTTAACTGCTTCAATAGCTTTTAGAATCTATAAGTAGAATAAATTAAAAAAAGATTTTAGTGTGCATGGGGTGGAGGTGCACTTCCTTTTGATAATGATTCATTATACGTTCCTTCGGCTTTTTCATGATATTCTAAATTAGATTGATCTACTTTAATGGCTTGTGGTGGGCAAACCGATACACATGCCATACACCAGATACAATCGTGTTCTCTGATTGGATCTGCTTTGTCAGTATAATCTTTTCTCTCTTCTTTTACTGATGAACCTTCGCCTGCGAACTCATTATTTATTGCTTCTTTAGCAGGAATGTCATGTTCTGTCCTGTACCATTGAAAAACCTGTACAGGGCAAGCTTCTATACAAGCTCCATCTGCTACACAAGAATCCCAGTCTACTGCAACCATAGTTCCACTAACGCCTATCGGCTCAATATTTTCTCCTTTAGCCTGAAAAGCCTCTTTAACCTCTGCATTCTCAGAAGCTTCGCCCAGTTTGCCTGGTCCCCAGAGATAGTGAAAATGTTCACCATCGGAGTGTTTTATTTGCCCGATTACTTGATGATTCTTTGGAAAATCTGGATCTATTGGCATATTTTTTCTACAGGTATTTGATTTTATATATTATATAAATCATGTGTAGCAAAATCATTTTTATTTGATTTTATTTATTTCTGCTTACTAATTGTATGTGTTCATATGCTGACGTTTCATTATCAAATGCATATTGCACCTTTTGAAACCCTTTTCTAAATTCTATTACATCTTGTAAAATTTTGCTAATTTCCTGCTTATCAATAACTATTTTTTTAATGAATGTTGCTATCTCATGCATTTCGTTCTCCTTCATACCTAGCCTTGTTACTTCAGGCACACCAATCCTTATCCCGCTAGGATGTAAGTAGTTTCTACCTTCTTTTATGTCACCTGGAAGCAATTGTCTATTTAAAATAATGTTGCACCTTTCAAGGTCTTTCTCGATGTTTCCACCGTCACCGTATTTTGAAATATCTACTGCCAGTTGGTGTGATTCTGTATATCCTCTTTTCTCTCCTAACACATTAAATCCATAATTTGCTAAAGAATAGGCAAGCATCTTTGCATTCTTGATTACCTGTTTTGCATATTCTTCTCCAAACTCTATTATTTCTGCCAAAGCAATAGCTTTCCCGGCAACATGGTGTAAATGATGACTACTCGTGTTACCTGGAAATATGGCCTTTTTAATCGATTCACCATGTTTCTCAAGTGAAACTATTATACCCCCTTGTGGACCCCATAGCGTTTTATGAGAACTCATGGTCATAGAATCAGCACCTTCTCTGAGTGGATCTTGGAATTGGTTTCCTGCAATTAATCCAGCCACATGTGCCCCATCATAATTAACATAAATACCATAACTGTGTAAAAAATCTGATAATTCTTTTACTGGATGGGGAAATAGAAACAGACTTCCTCCAAACATTGCAATTTTAGGTTTTTTTCCTTCATTTGCCATTGTTTCAATTTTTTTTTTGGTCATGTCTGTATCTATGGTCATTTCTTCTTTAGAAAATGGAAAATGCTCTATTATTAGGCCATGTACCAATCCTGCTGTTCCTGAATGTTCTTTTTTCCCGTGAGAAATGTGGCCGCCGCTTGGGATGGATGATGCTATCATATAATCGCCCGGATTTGAAAATGCTGAATATATTGCTAAATTTGCAACAACACCGGATGTTGCTCTACAATCAGCAAATTCTGACCTGAAAACTTTTCTTGCTAATTCGTTACAGATGTTTTCTACTTGATCAATATATGTACATCCTGCATAAACTCTTTCACCTGGCCATCCCTCTGCATATCTATTTCCAAAATCCGAAACAATCGCTTCTCTCACTGCAGGACTTGGTATGTTTTCACTTGCTATTAATGGAATGGAATTATTAAACCAATTGTGATGTTCTTT
>JBKJYK010000212.1:0-3972 GCA_046715515.1 Candidatus Nitrosocosmicus sp. | reverse complement strand
AACAGTAAGAGTAACATGACCATGGGAATGGATAACATGTCAATGCCGATGGACAGTATGAGTAACATGACCATGGGAATGGATAACGCAACCAACATGACAACAATGCAATAATGTCTGTAAACTTATAAAGTCTAGATCAAGATTCTATTTAATTTTTTATCAATAGTTTTATATTTAATCGATACTTTTTATTTTTGATTGTAAAACTTAATTTGGTCAGATACTATTCTATCTCGTAAGTATCCCATGGTCAATATGATTGATATGTCAGTAGGTATGTTAATTGGTATGATTTTATCCCCCGTTATGATGAAGATCACAAAGAAATTGTATCATCAATATAGAGTAAACAAGATTTTAAAGAATATTGTTAAACAGAAATTCAACAAAGAAGAAGAAGAAAATGACAGAGGATAGTAAAACCTTTCGCATTAGTTAAGATTTCATCTTTTTTTTGATGTAGCATTATTTATTATTTTTGCATATATTTATTTTATTTTATTTCTTTTTTCTTTATTGTTATCATTATAATGATTTACCATACAATTCTTGGTAATTCGGTTATGCACAACATATAGAGCCCAAATCAAAATACCTATAGACAATAATTTTAGCGGAATCTGATAATTATTGAGAAACCCTGTGGCAATTATTCCTGCACCCCCAAATGTGGAAATTATTAAGAATCCAATGGATGAGCAACTTGCACATGTACTAGAGACTAACCCTAAAAGAGAACCAGAAAACAATGATTTATCTAATCTTACATTAGCATTTCTAATACATACACATTCATAGAAAACACAATTGCTAAGAGGGTTGCACTTGTGTCGGTAATTATGAATCCTAATATCGCATCATTTGGAATATAAAAATATACAATAGGTGAAAAAAATAGCAATTGATCCAACATATTAAAAAAAATCCAAAACGAAGAAAATACTATTACAGATATTCCAAAATAAACAATGGGATTTGAAAGATAAGATATTTTAAATGCGGATAGGATTGTATTTCTAAAGTTTTTGGTGGAAGATTGAATTTTTTTTGTCATGTTTATCTCATTTTCAATTAATTACAATAAAAAAACGATAGAGTTCATCAATCTCATTTCTCAATTTCAAGATTCTCTATGATAGCTTTGAAAAAGGGAAACGGTTTTGGACCTTCTATTTTTTGAGGGTTTGAACCATCAGCATTCATTATCATAAACGATGGTGTTTCTGTAAAGCTTAATGAATTGGCTAGTGCAATATCTTTATCTATGAAATATTTATATTTTTTACTTTCAAAACATGAGTTAAATTGACTTATGTCAAGTCCCTGTAATTGTGAAGCAAATTTTTTCATATTTTCAATATTGGCCCATCCAGAATCTATCGGACCCTGATTTTTAAATAAAATTTTATGGAACTCCCAAAATTTGCCTTGGTCGTTTGTGCATTGAGCTGCCAGAGAGGCGGGTTTGGAATCAAACCCTCTAATTGGAAGATGCTTAAATACATAGATGGCTTTACCCGTTTGAAGATATGTGGAGTTGATTTGTTGTTCAGTATTATCGACATGCCTCTTGCATTTGGGACACTGAAAATCACTAAAGTCTGCAATCACCATTGGAGCAGATATATTTCCATAATATGGCGAACCTTGTCCAATCAGGTTTGATGATGACAATTGATTATTTGTAGAAGAATTATTGGTATCTTCTTTTGGTTGCGCAAATGCGACAAGAATTGTATTTTGACTATATTCCATGCACATTAACAAAAAAATTAGTGATATCGCTATTGCTATAAATGATCAGGATATTAGTGCCATATGTGACGAACATAAAAAATGATAATAATGGTTATTTGTAATTGCATTTATTGCTTTTTGTAAGACATTATTATCATATTGTTTACAATTCATTACTTATAAAACATTTTAATAACTATAAAATGATTATCTTTAAACGTTAAAGATTAGATTTAACCATTGTATGTAGTTACCTATGCTTCTTTACAATTTCACAAAGAAGTTCGATCTTTTACAATATCTTTTTTAACGTTCTCTTTACTTGCTTCTGTTGTTTGTTAGGAGGAATTTATGATTAATGGTTGCTAGTCCTTCATTTGAGAACACTGGTATCTATATTGGTGTTTGCTGGTTTTGCAGGGTTATAGTTATTGATTAATAGTTTTCCCAAAGTGGTAATACTTACAGAGATCTTACCTCTGTCCTTTCTTTCTACATCAAGTAAACCAAGTGACGCCAACCCTTTCGAGTCTTTTGCCCCTTGTACGTGATAACTCAATAATGGTTTACCTAACCCCGATACCTGTTCTAGTTGTTCCAAGCTATCTAATGAGCCCCCTGCCTCTTCAATAACTTTTAGTATCTTTATTTTTGCGTCAGATACTATTTCATTATAGCTTAACTTAAGAACTGGCATTAAAATAGGGCAAGTTTTAGTATGATCCATTCCAAAAGCTTTAACCCCATTTACAAATGATGAGGACAAAGCTGCACATCCCAAGAGTTTCTCTCCCGAACTGACATTTATAAGTACTTGGTGAAATTCTTTAGAGTGTATAAGGATTTCGTTAACTCGCTCTAATGTGTCTCGGACAACATTTTCTTCGTTGACAAGATAAAGATTGATAGGCAATCCTAACACTGACTTAATTTTTTTTGCAAAGTCTTCTGCTTTTGATTTATCATAGTCATAACAGATTATTGCCAATTTGTGCACTGGGAAGCTCTTTATTCCACTAACAATTGCTTCATAATCGTCAGGGCCAAAAGTTGCAATTTGCAATGTTAAGAATCTTTGCATATTTAAATAGACTACCTGCTAATGTTAACTGCTGCTTCTTTTACAACAATTTTTCTATTACAAATAAAAAGGTTAAGAGGATGATACATTTCCTTTATGCTGGTGCTTAAAAACAGTGTCTGAATCAAAGAATGGACAGTTTACAACGTGTTTTCCATCCATTGCGGGCATAACAGTTATCAATCCGGCCTTTTTCATTGAGGCAATATCATTTACATTTTCCAATATTTTTGCCTGAGAAGGATCCTTCCACTCTATAAAATGTATGAGCCACATTGGGCTATAGTTTGGATCATTGGGATTAGCCGCCCCAATTCCTGATTGAAATCCCATGGGGCCAGTTCCATTAATACCATTTGTAAATTGGAATAAATCTACTGCAGCATTTCCTACCAGTTGTTCATCTGCAGGGACATGGGAAACACCCATCATGTTGGCAGGCATCTTCGGTGTTGCATCAGTGACAATATAGTAAACAGATTTACCGTCAGGTCCCCATCCCCGATGAGCTACCATTGTTACCACCATATTTTCAGTATCAATATCAAGAACCTGGCCTCCACCGTATCCTGTTTCATCTCCTATTGTTTTGTTTTCTTTGACCATTAATGAGCCATCCTCCCATTTAATTGCAGGGTGGTTTATGACTATATCAGTTTTATTGATGCTTATTTCGCCTTTCTGTTCCGCATCGGCTATCTGTTGTTCTGACGTTAGCTCACGAGCAGAAGCGTTTGAGTTCCATTGCACCATGTTAATTTGCAATAACGGGCTATATCCTTCGTCACCTGGCTTTGCGCTAAATACAGGAACCTGATAACCAAATGGACCTGTTCCATTGACCCCATTTGTAAACACATATGTATTCCCTTTAGCAGAATCAGGTGTGCTTGCTAAGATGGGAGCATAGTTTACCGGAAAACCCGTTTTTTCTGTTAAAAATGCAGCAGTCTTTTCATCGGAGACATCTGTAGCTATAAAAAAGGTATCACTTCCATTTACATATGATTTGAGCAAAGGAATATCTATCGGAATATTTGCATTTGACAGCTTTAATAAAGATCCAGCGGTATCCTCCTGTGCCTTAACATAAGGGTGAGTAAAGAGCATTGCGCTAAATGTTGCAAAAATCATTGTAGCAAACACAATAC
>JBKJYK010000211.1:0-2984 GCA_046715515.1 Candidatus Nitrosocosmicus sp. | reverse complement strand
TTACGCCACCAGAATGACTACGAATGCATGCGGGTTCTAGTTCCCTTTCATAAGTTTGCCATTATTAAAATTAATTTGATGAGTTAAAGCTTTATACTTTTTCCTTGTCTGTATCACCTATATGTCCATTATCTCAAGGTCAGAGGTTCAATTTCTTCAGGGTCATAAGCAGGTCTCAAAGTCATACGAGTACAAGTTAAAATCCATAATCAAGAAGAAGGTGGCCAGCCTTATGGACAAGGAGATCCCATTGCTGTCAACCTTCTTCCCAAACCTGGACCTTACCAAAATCAGTAAGGGCAAAAGCCCTTTCAAGGCGACGATCGCGGGTTCAAATCCCGCACTTCGCACTTTTTTGTGTTTAGAATTGGTGATTTGTTGACTATGTTGTTGACCAAGCCTATATTCATAAGGGGATGGTTTACAAATAAAACGATTTGTTGACGAAAAAGCTAAATCTTATACATAATAAAGATATTATGAGTGAGTAACTAAAAATCCACAAATCACAATAGGCCGACCGTAAAGATTTTGGGTCTTTTAATATATCGCAGAAAGTAACAAAAGATAATAGGTTTATTAATAATTATTATTAAAAACCTTTTATATTAATGCAAATACTTTTCCAATATCTTGTTAGTTATTAAAACAATAATAGCAATATTGCTATTTTTACCACTTTTTGGTATTACGAGTCCATTATCTCTAACACTGGCACAAACAAATGAGACTGAAATATCTACCGAAGATACATTGATATATGATAATCCAAATCTTGGTTTCACTCTAGAATATCCATTTGATTGGGCTAAGGAGGAGAGTATTACATTCGTATCTCCAATGTCCGCAATAGACGAAGCGCCAGAATCAATAGCAGTAACAACAGAAATTCTTACCACAAATCTCACATTGGACGAATACAGCAATTCTGCAGTGAGCCTTCTAGCAGAGCAATTTCCCAACTTTGCCTTGCTTGAGAAAGTAAATGCAACGCTATCAGGCTTTCCTGCACACCAAATAGTTTATACATATACACAAGATGGATTGGAACTAGAACTTATGCAAATATGGGCAATAGCAGATGAGATGGTGTACGCTCTTACTTATGCTGGAATACCTACTGAATTTGATGATGCATTGCCTGTTTTTCAAAACATGGTTGATTCATTTGAAATTACAGGATTAGAAACAAACCAAGAACAGACATTTAGTTCGGTATTTGATACTTATGTAACATCAAATCCTCAAGGCTATGGAGTTTATGAAGAGAAAGAATCGAATACCTTTAGACCTGGGGAAGACATAATACTCTATATCGAACCTGTCGGTTTTGATTATGGTAGTCTAATCGACAATGAAAACAATACACTGTATAGTATTAACTTTACCGCCGATTTTATAATTTCTGATACTGAAGGAAATGTTTTAACTGGACAGCAAGGTCTCCCTGTGAGCGAGGTTATTTCTTATCACCAAAATGAGGAGGTGTTTATTCCATTCACCATTAGCCAATCAAGCCCATTTCCACCCGGAAAATACATAATAACCTATACAATCACCGATGAAAATTCAGAAAACAGTTTTGATATTACAAGGGATATAACTATATCACAACAATCGTTATTTTAAAAATAATTTTTTTTATCCACGTGTATATCTGAGTCAAATATTGCGGGTTCAAATCCCGCACTTCGCACTTTTTAAGTGTTTACAAAGTATGAATATGGATTAATGAAAAGATTGGTCAGTCAACTTTTATAAATGTCAGAGATTCTTGTTTTATGGTGTTTGACAACATGACCAGTCAGAAGCGAACATCAAACTTAATCAGAACACTGTGTTGTTGGCATTTTTCTCGGGTGTCCTCTGTAGCACGTCCCAATGTTCCGCAATTCACCTTCCCCATCTGGTCGAAATACATCAATGCCAGCCCAATTACCACTGTCACCAGGTTACCCCTGATAACAATGCAAAACCACCTAGTTCCCTTCGGCTATCACCCGCTTAAAGTGCACAGGCTTGCCAGGATACTCCTTTGCCATCCTCTCAAAATACTCAATGAAAACATCCTTGGAGTCAGCCGATAAAATAGGAGTTGAAGCATTATGATAATGTATTCATAATCATAGTTTATTTTTATTAATAACAATAACAGAATCTCATTAATGGATTGATATCTTCAAGCCCATAGGGCCCCTTATTCATGGAGTATCCAATGATTCGTTATAATAAAACAGATGAAGGAGAAAAATAAATTTACAATAATATTTTTGAAGTTACACTATTCTCTTTAGCCTTCCTGTCTGTGTATCATAAATGCATCCATATACTGGAATGTTCTTTGGAATGAACGGATTTGTCTTTATCTTTTCAACTTGCTCCATTACATTTTCTTCCAAGTTAGTAAATGTATAAAATTGTAATTCACTAGCGTCCTTGTAGTACTTTTGTTTGATATTATTGCGAATATGCTCATCTGAGAATTTTTGCATTCCACAGTCAGTATGATTAATGACGATAAATTCCTCTGTCCCTAAAAGCTCGTGGGATACAATGAGAGAACGTATTGCGTCTTCTGTTGCTATGCCCCCTGCATTTCTTATGATGTTTGCTTCCCCTATGTCTAATCCAAGTATGTCCTCTATCAGCAATCTAGCATCCATACAGGCCAATACTGCAATTTTTTTTGAAGGTGTTGATTTTAAATGCGAATATTTATATTCCTTGACATATTTTTCATTTGAATTGAAAACATCTTGTATTTGGCTCATATTTTATAATTTATGTAAGTGGTCTTTAATAATTTAATTAAAAATTATGTGTTTATACAAAGCAAATGTGTAATTTACTTAAATCATCTCCAATGGACCGTCATGGTCAGGCACCGGGAAAGCCACATTGATGGACGCAATCTCGTCCTCTGCTAAACTCCAACCCACACTCTCGCTGTTTTCTTTAACATGATCTGGACTAGAGGTCTTTGG
>JBKJYK010000210.1:0-2684 GCA_046715515.1 Candidatus Nitrosocosmicus sp. | reverse complement strand
ACTTTACGTTGTGTATGTAAAAGCGATATGTTTTTGAGTAAATATGTGAACAATGGTTCTTTTCGTAACAACTGCAGTTATATTTGAAAGAGCCGACTGAGAAAGGAAGAAACCCTTTTCTACTTGTATGCAATTGATGACTTATGAAAATCATTAGTGCCACTCCAGAGATTCCGGCTATGAACAGAGAAGAGGCCGAGAGATTTCTTGAAAGTAAACTGAACTTGCAGCTGGCTACTAACGATGAGCAATGTAATCCAAATATCCAGCCCGTCTGGTTTTATTATGACAAAGACGGCGAAAAACTCTTAATAACCACTTCTAAATCGGCCAAGAAAACTCAAAATCTTCGAAATAGGCCCTCTGTTTATTTTTCCATAGGCGATGAGAATCCTCCTTACAAGGGAGTTAAAGGTAGGGGTATTGCGACGATAATAGAAGACCCAAAAAGGATTGTTCCACAAGGGGACAGAATTAGTTTGAAGTATCTAGGAACATTAGATCATCCGATAGCAAAAATGATATCGGACCTTTCAAATAAGGGGGAAAATGTACTTGTTGAAATTAGTCCAAAGTTCTTTTCCACGTGGGATTATGGTAAAATGCAGTTATGACTATCTTTGAACTTATTTTCTTGTGTCAAAAAATATTTAGCTAAACCCACATAGTTATAGAATATTGCACCTAGTCATTCATGTCGAAAAGAACAACAACAACCATTAGCAAAACATTTTTTGTAATTGCAGAGAATAACATTGGCCTTATCCAACTCCAGTCCGAGAAGGTTATCCATCAACTGCACTATAAACAAAACCCTCTTCTTGAGTCAACAAAAGTTGATGAAGCAAATATCGATTTAAAATAGGTATGCAAGAGTAAGATAAAGGTATTACAGCAACAAAACAAACAAACACAACAATCCATACAGTACGTTATACCCAACTTAAAGATCTTAATCGGGTAGGTAATCCATGCTTGCGAATACTATTCAGCTGTTATAACAAAGATACTGTTAAACCAATACATAGGTTTAGGTTTTAAATCCAAAGGTCAAGCTTGGTTTTATCCTCTGCAATGTGAAACGGCATCTCAATTCGCATGGCATCGGATTGGTTAGGTGCCTTTAGTAAATTACATCCAGTTTTCTTGTTCTATCCATAACCTCCCCCATCAGATCCTCCATTGTGTCGATTTGGTATGGCACGTTGGAATGCCAAGCCTCGTCATCCGTAAACAAAACAGGGGTTGTTTATTCACATGGTTCCAAGACTATTGTGAGTATTGCCCTGTCATTATACCCAGTCGGCCAATTGTAATCCTTGCCTGTGTCATTTCTCGATGTGTACAGGGGACACCTACCCAAAGTTTGTTTTAGGTACGTCACTTGAAAGTATTTTTTGTGGGAGACCAAAAAATTCTCAAATTCGCTTTTTATGTTGTTAGAGACAAATGAACCATTGGTATCATCAGGAGGGGTAGAAACAGCAGATGCGGTACTCTCTTTTATGAGGTTAATTTAAAATATTGAATGATTCGTATACATACATACATCCCATATACTACCCATCCATCCTCCCTGTTAACGAAAAACATCAATACCCGTATAATCCACACATAAAGAAGTAGCCTATCTGGTATGACTTAGGAATGAACTCCAATAGCAATGTTGCAGCACTTTACGGCACAGGATTTATCGATCAACACATCACACTACATCCCTCAACTGCGGCCATAGAAATATTTGACGACCGTTTTGACGGAAGTGACGGCAAATCTGACGAAAGTGACGGCTCTTTTATTTATTATATAGTTGTTTTACTTTCATACGTATATGATTATGGTTGCTTAAATCAAACCAATCATCAGGTCGCTAGTGATACAGGGATACCTAAATGGCAAATCGCGAGACCAGATTGCCAACGACATAGGCATTTCAGGAGGCAAGGCATCTGGAATAATCAAAGAATGGATAGCACAAATAGGGCAACCCCATGTTGAATCTATGAGGGACTTTGCCACCATACTAAATAAATCCGGCATCTCGGTCAAGCAATGTGCAGAGGGTTACAGGATGTTACACTTGCTATAGAATTTGGGCATTAATGGGTTAACGGACGGCCATGGCGGCATTGGTAATAATGGTTATAATACAATAATGACGGTGACCCAAACAAGCAAATCATTTTGTTCATAGGGGAGACCTATCGAAGTTGCAAAAGGTTTGGCATCTCGCCATCCTAAGTGCTTTCATGGATATGGAATTTGGGTATTTTTGACGGCTACGGCTACAGCCATAACAATAATAACCAATGCAATTCTTTGGATAGGATCGACAACGATGGGTATGGCCTAGATAACCTTAGTGAAGATTACGAGTAGAATCAGCAGCAGCAGCAGTGGCCATATACCACCAAACCAAACAAACAAAACCCGCCATTGGAAAATGGATTACCATTTGTCTCCCCGGTTTCACATTACATAACCCAAAAGAAGAAAGAGAATGGGGTGCTTAAAGGTGACAAACAGCAATTACTAAAAGAAATAGATGATCTAGACACAAAAAAGGACATAGCAATACGAAACCTCAAGCAACTGTGTCAAAAAGAAAAATCAGCGATGGGTTACCTAAACTGGTACTATAAACTGAAAAGGGTGTTATGGTATTTACGGTATCAAAATAGATG
>JBKJYK010000209.1:0-10945 GCA_046715515.1 Candidatus Nitrosocosmicus sp. | reverse complement strand
ATGTTGTTGCGTTGCCACCGCCGCCGGACATGTTGCCCATCGTTGAGCTCATGTTACCCATAGTCGTGGTCGTATTATCACCCATCGGAGATGCCATTACCAAAGTCGCAAATGCTGCTGGTGCTGCCATTCCCACAACAAGGGAAAAAGCCGCTACGATGCCTACAATTGCAATAAAGTTTAACTTGTACATATGTACATATAGAAAGATTTTACTGTATATAAGGCCTTTAAAATTATTTGTAAAACATTGACAAAACTGTCTGCTTGGTTAATGAAATTACAAAGGTGTGAATAAAAAATAGTTTATTTTAAACAAAACCACTGGACCAGAACAATATGTCATAATGGTGGCCACATGATGGCCGCCGCCTGTATATGGTAATAAACATTTTGAATAATCCTAAATCAACAACCCAACCTAGAAATGCCTTCTATCCTTCGATAAGGTTAGTCACGAAATAGTGGCTATGGATATTATGCGAACTACCTATAGAACATTATAACATATAGAACATCTCTATATGCATACCCCCCAATAAAATAAAAAACCTGACTTGCTCGTTATTCTCATGAGCAGGATAGTCCCCCTTTATCCATGCATGGACAAATTCACTAAAAGTTTCAAAACCGTTTAACTTCAGTTTACTGTTAAGAATAGCTAAATCATTTTCCTTTAATCTAACAGTCATGCTTTTCCATTCAGATTGTTTTTTGTGGATTTGTATTTGCTCATTCATAATACCTTCTTTGGTAGATACTAAGCTTTAGATTTTTAGTCAACAATTTACGAGCAGACGTCAACAATTCAATCCATTTGTCAACCATCCCCCGTATTCATTTAGGACTAGTCAACAATTTTGTCAACAAAACCTCATTTTAAACACAAAAAAGTGCGAAGTGCGGGATTTGAACCCGCGATCCCGAGCTTGGGAAGCTCGTACCTTAACCAGGCTGGGCCAACTTCGCCCAAGAACAAAAATACCGGTCAACTGCATATGCCTATATATTTTTACTCAAAAACAAAAATTAAATAGCATCATATAAACCATCTTCATATATACGGCCGTTTTTAAATGCAATTTTTCTAGCTGAACTAATATCCCTTATTCCTCGTCGGTTTATTTCCGTGCCTTGCCTGATGGATGTACCATGCTCGTCAACAATTTCAACTGTCACCTCATTTTTAAAGTATTTTTTTAAATCCTTTGCGATTTGATACGACAGATTTATGCGGCCATCACCTATTCTGACAATTTTCTTTTGGGAATCAATAGCAGATAGAATTACAGATATCTTTTCAATAGCAGATTGAACCGACATTACCATTATTTTGTCTAATTCAAAATTATAGTATAAAATGGATATACCGATTCTTTTTCCAGGATCGATACCCACAACCAACTGATCGTTAGAATAGCAGTAATATGAGCCCATCAAGTTTTGTAGAATTTTTGCTTTAACAGAAAGTGGAGATTGTTCCAACTCGGTGTCTAGAAAAACATCATTTCTTTTTACAATTTTTGATTCATTTAATGTAGTAATTATTATTTTTGCATCACACAGGGCTGCTTCCTCGGGTGATAAAGACAGAAAATTTAAATCGAGTGATTTAAGAACACTTGTTATTTTGTAATACGAGCGCCCTGAAACTGTCGCAACAATAACAGGAGGCGGACAACTTATTAGGTTGAGCATATTATCATTAAATCTTATGTAAATCAATCATACAAGATTATTAAATATTATGGATAATTACGCATCATTGTTTATGAATTTCCTCATGAAACAACAGATAAGGTGTAATATTTTTTGAATCCAAATGTTGTTCCACCCCAAAGCATATGGTTCCCAAATTCTTTACTTCAAATTGTTTTAGTTTAATTGCGCCTATCATTGTTGAATAGCTAAACATTTTTGTGTATGACAACACAGAGCGCTTATAGCTTTGTTTTTCGAAGGATTGCTCAATTTCGGAAATCGATTGAATTTCATCTATATCACGGGATGGTACTAGATATCTGTAGGTGGTGTTGGAGAGTTCGCTGATTGCATCCTTTATTGACTCTACAGATATCATTTTGTCAAGGACCTCTTCCTGAACCCTAAAGGTCGGGGTAACCCTCAGGCTTTTGATCTGGTCTGCAGAAAGGCCCCAAAACTTTCCCCGCAGTGTGCTTGTGACATTATAGCTATCTATATCCAATGCCACCAACGGCTGTACATCCATTGGTTTGCCGACTTTGGAAAACGCGGTGGTTATAGTGTTAAAATACGTATGATCCAAAACAATGTCAAAAACCTGAAAGTTTTCTTTTTCTTTATATAGTTGTGCTGCATTTTGTGCATCCGCACCAAACTCGGATGAATGCAGGCTGGAAACGGCTCCTTCCAAATCCTTGGACACCAAAGCTTTAACTACCACATCTCTCCTTCCAATCAATTCTTCAGCATAGAGATTAACATTGGGGGCTATTTCCTCATAGGTTTTGCCCAATATTTTTCCCTTTAGTATAATCTTCAAATTCCATATGACATATTTGGTGTAATAAGCGTTGATTAGCTCCTTTGATGAAACAATCTTAGCCATAGAGACATGAAAATTAAACAAGTGGTCTTTTAGTGCGTTTTCCACCCTTCCAGCATCAAACGGTCTTTGCAATTTCTGTAACGCCTCATTGTAATGGGTGTTTTTTAATTTTGTAATAAACTCATCAATATCACGGGAATCACAAAGGGACTCTAACTCCGTTTTGGACAAAAGTCTGCCCTTTTCTGCAAATGCTTTAACGGTTCCAAATATTCTTTGTGGTTTTGGAATACGGGTCAAGAAACTCACCTATCGCCAAGCGTCAGGAAGACACGTTATCTTTTTTGGAGCGTTTTGTGGTTCCCGTAACAGGAGGAGCATTCTGCAAATTTTCAGTTTTTGTTACGGCGTTAAAATCAGGCTGTCCACTATTGATGTTATTTGACGATATAAAATCCGATCTGATTTTTTGGACTACCATTTCAACAGCCTTATCAAAAGAGGAATCAATGTTTTTGGATATCAAAGACAATTCATCATCAGACTCTTTAGAAATTTGCAGGGATTCTTTCTCTGCCTCCTGTTTTGATGTGTCGATAATCACCTGGGTCTCTTTATTGGCTCTATCGATCACCTGGTTTTTTATTGACTCCACCTCATCATTGGAGATGGATGTCAACCTTTTTTTCATTACTTCCACCTCAGAGATCAAGGTCTCAGACTTTCTCTCAAGTTCTGCCAAAGTATTTAGTATACCTTCTACATAGGAAGGGTTTTTTTCTTCCAATTTAATTAAAAACCTGTGATTAGGATATTAAATCTTACTTATTGGCACTACTGGTCAGATTGTTAAATTTAAGATAGCCTGTGCCAAGTCACCCTTAGTGTCTGTTAATGCGTTGATGGCTTTTTCTTTAGATACATTAGCCTGCTGCATCACTAAAATAACATCCTCATCCTTAAAAGACGGCACAGACCTATTGCTTTCCTCAATTTCGCTAGCAACAATCTGAAATATGGTGCTATCCTTTCCCTTCATTTCAACAACCTGAGGCTTTTTTAAAAAAATTTCTTTGGTATCAGTTCTTATGATAACTTCTTCGACCGAACTCAAATCCTTCATATCCAGACCCATTCGGTCAAGCATCCTTCTCATATCCCTATTGCCTGATCGCATCATGAGAATTACTACGCACCTCTACTTTTTATTCCTTCTCTAATTTTGACCCCAACACCCCTTAGAGGGGATCTAGAGTTTTCATAATTTTTATCATGATAATAGGAGAAAGGAAATAGAGAACGACCTACCGCCAGAATGTTTTGTTTTGAGTCGATTATTGCGACTTCCGAACCAGTTTTAACATTAACTCCGCATTTGTATACATGCTTAACAAACAGGGATCGGCCCTCTGAAACAAACGGTATGGCATCATCAATTGGGACAATACAGTTAAGCAAAAAATTCTGATGCCCCAAGAAAACCCCTGCCCCATAAATTGTCAATGCCAATCCCCCATCTGTTCTAAAAGTTCCAATCAATTTTCCATTTGAGCCAAAACTCTTTAACCTCCCGGTTTTCTTTGAGTATTCAACATCAATATTTACAGGTAAAACAGAGCTTATTCCCTGACCGAATATAAAATTGACATGAGATGAGATTTTTTGAAATGGATTTAGTTGCATTCTCTTCAAAGATTATCAAAAGGTATACAAATCACATTATAAAAGTTATCAATTCGGAATTCCCACCCTTTATTGAAGAGAAAACCGATTCCATAATAGAAAATACTAATAAATTACTGCATAAATAAATAAATATGGTTTCTTTTTGTGAATTATGTGGAAAGCAAACAGCAGAAGTCATAAAAAAAATAAGGGTGGAAAATTCGGTTTTTAATGTTTGTGTTGCATGTTCAAAAAGAGGCATACCAATAGAATCCCCTACCAATAACCTGAGGAGGACATCATCATCATCCATTCATGGAAAAGGTGCAAAAACCACTGGAAGTTCAGCATTACAATATTCGCCAAAAATATCAACAACAAAACCAGGTTCATACGCCTCAAGACCAAGACCTATGCCAAGGAATAGACCACCACCCCAAAACAAAATAAATTTAACTGATGAGATGATTTTGAATCCAGAATTTCCCAAGGTCATTAGAGAAGCCAGAAACAAAAAAGGAATAACACACGAGCAACTGGGGCAGAAAATCAATGAAAAAGTAACCCTACTAAAAAAGGTCGAAACAGGGACAATAAAACCAGACGATATTTTATCAAAAAAACTGGAACGCTTTTTGGGAATAAGGCTATTTATCAATTCTAATGATGAAGACACGGAATAAAAAATGAAGAAAAACACAGTTTATTTTTTACTTGAGCAATAAGGAAATTATGTTTGAAAATGAGGTTGCAGTGCTTAGAATAGGCCACAGGCTTGTAAGGGACGATAGGACAACAACACATGCTATACTGGTATCAAGGGCTTTTGGAAGTAGCGTCATGTATATGACAGATATCGATGAAGAGATAAAAGATACAATCAACAAAGTAAATAGTTCATGGGGAGGGCTAAATGAATTCAACCTCAAGATAATTGACAACTGGAAGAGATTGATTAAGGAGTGGAAAGACAAGGAAGAGGGCAAAATAGTTCACCTGACTATGTATGGACGACAAATCAATGAGGCAATCAATGAGATAAAATCACTAAAACAGAAAGTATTGGTGATAATAGGAGCCGAAAAAGTCCCAAAAGAGGTTTACTTTTTATCAGACTATAACATATCTGTGGGAAACCAGCCCCATTCAGAAATAGCAGCGTTAGCTATTTTTCTCGACAGGCTATTTGAGGGACAGCAATTTGACAGGGGGTTCTCTGATGGAAAGATAAAGATAATTCCATCAGAAAAAGGAAAAAACGTCATCAGAAAGGAAAAAGACACAGCATGATGTGAGGCGCGCGCGCTCTCGCTCTCGCTCTATAGGAAATAGTTTATAATATCTATTCACACACCATATGCCATATATCCACCTACAAATACAAAACAAAACAAAACCAGGCATCACCGGGATTGTGTAGGTAATTAAAAAGTGTGTTTGTCAAGAAACAAAACCATCACAGATTTTTCAGCTGAATGTAACAAGAAACCGCCTTTAAAAAGGACAATAACAGGGGGTTTTAAAAAACCAAAATAAAATCCATAGCAATGAAAAGACAAGAATATGCGAACCAATGGAAAAAAGGCATACCCATAGAGATACATCACGGCATCAACAAAAAAATAGATTTAACCATCAATGAAAAACAACAACAAATCAAGTTAAAACTAGGCCAAGTTTAGACGAATTAATCGCCTTTTTTATCTCAAGGGCGATTCGCCTACCCATACTCATAGGAACATCATATAGCAGGTCTGAATATGGAGAACCTGAGACATACAGGTTGGTGCCCGCTACAATACGCGCCGAAAATTCAAACGCAATAAAGTTAGCCCCATTATCGTACACACCCTCTATGCAAAAAGGTCCTGGCATGCCGGGTGGAACAAGTCTACCGGCAGCGTCAACAAATCTTTCGCCCATAGAATAAACCTCAGGTAGCAGGGACTCTCTTAATACAATGGGAATGTTTCCAACCACGGTATAAGAGGGCTCCAATTTGGAGGACATTTGGAATTCTGCTGGAATTCTGCCCAAAGCATCAATGTCAGTTTCATAGCGTCTATCAACACCTAACAGCTCCAATTCATTTTCAATAGGAGAGTAAAAGAATTGCAAATAAACGGGAACACCGTTGGCATACTTTTGTATAAAAAGCTGGTCTTCTGAAATAATAACATTTGACTCTATAAGTTTTTGAGACTGCTCCTCAAAACTTTTCTTATCGCTAACCAAAAAATAGCCTTTACCACCAGCTGCTCCATGCAATTTAACAATACACAACCCGTCAATGTCATTTTTGGACAATATTTGTTTAGGAGGCAAAATAGAAGACTCAACCATCAATTGTTGTTTTAACACCCTGTCAGACTCCCACCTTAAAATCCATTTGTTGCCAAAAATAGGTATTTTGAATTTTTCAATGTCATCCATGGACAAGGAAGAAATTAGCGTTCCA
The DNA here is from genome assembly GCA_046715515.1 of Candidatus Nitrosocosmicus sp. Lineage (GTDB taxonomy): Archaea > Thermoproteota > Nitrososphaeria > Nitrososphaerales > Nitrososphaeraceae > Nitrosocosmicus. The sequence continues at coordinate 4,292 of JBKJYK010000209.1, read as the reverse complement.
TGAGGTATCATTATAGGATTGTACAAATCTATCAAGTTTTTTTGAAACCCTTGATTCAAGATTTCTTTAAAGTTATTTACCACAATTAGTTTGTCAATGAATCTAAACCTCTTATACAGAGAAACCCTTTTTTCCTCACAAATCAATAAGGTTTGGAATCCCTCGTCTTTGGCTCCCTTCAACACTTGCAAAGAACAATGTGATCCGAGTGTCATTATGCAATCATGATTGCCATGTTTTTGGCTATTGATTTCCGAGTTGTTATAAAGAGTCATAACAGATAACAATTATGAAAAATTACCAGATTAAAGTTTTTTTAAGCATAGTGTCACGAAAGTTAAATACACCAAAAGCAGCAACAGCAGCAACAACACAATAACACCAATAACACCAATAACACCAATAAAGTTAACAGAATAACACTAGTAGGGGTACAACTATTTTGTGTGGGTATTAACATAAGCCACTGGGCATGAATTCATTATTGTATTTTGCAATGGGCTTTTTGCTTTATGCACGCGCAACAGGTTAGAAGGTAAAATCACAACAAAAAATATTGATTTATAACATTAGTTAAAGATATATTTTCGGGCTGCAGAGATGCACAAAAAAGAGTACAGAACCATAAATAGCGAGTTAATCTATAACGGTCAGGTAAAGCTACGACTAGACACTTTCGGGGTTAACGGAAAAATTTTTACCAAAGAAGTAGTAGAACATAATGCATCTGTGGGTATCCTACCCATAACAAATAATGGTGAGATTGTGTTAATTAAACAATACAGGCACGCGGTAAACGAGTATTTAATCGAAATACCTGCAGGCAAAATAGAGAACGGAGAAAATCCATTTGAGGCTGCAAAAAGAGAACTAGAGGAGGAAACAGGGTATAATGGAGACCTGACGCCTTTGACTCAATGCTATCTAGCACCAGGTTATGACACAGAGATGATGCACCTGTTCATCGCGAAAAACATTTGCAGGGCAGACAATTCCCTTTTAATGGACGATGATGAGAACATATCAAACATGATTGTAAAACTAGATGACGCACTGTGTTATTGTTTTAATGGAGACATAAGAGACTGTAAAACCATAACAGCAATACTTCTCTATCATCACACAATATCATCCAATAGATAAATAAAGAAATTAGGCTCAAAAGTAACAATCATGGATGTAACCAACAATATCCAACAATGACGGCGGGTCATCATAAACATTTTCCAAATATAAAAACGCAAATAAATTTGCAAAGCACAATTTTTCCTCATCCGTAAAGCTCATTAGATGACCAAACAAAAATGCAGAATCCCATGAGTCACCGGCCCCACTTACTATGTCTATTTTAGATGGCGTAATTGAATTGACAAATACTGTCTTACAGCCATCAGACCAAACAGAACCCATCATAGTATGGATGCACAAGTCAATTTTAAAGAGGTTTGACAAAAACATTGCATGCTTACAAAGGTTTAAAGGTGTTACTGGACCGGTGTTTTTTTCATCCAAAGAAATGGGAACCACATCACCAGTATCAGAAAGGGCATAGATTATTTGAAGCAATTCGTTCTCATTTATGCTCAACAAATCAATTAATTCCGAATGATTTTTTAAATCCCGAATAAATTCCCCACGTCTCTCAGTTATGTCAGCAGGGTCCAAAAAATGCAATGAGTTTGCAGAATTTTTGAAAACATATTTCATTAAATCGGTTCCCCTCAAATTTGATGCCCAGTTTGTTAGAACTACCGCAGACGAAGAACCCAGAATTGACAACACATCATCATCGTCACAATTGGTGGCGGATTCAATTAGATCGGGACCGAAATTACTATTATCACCCACATCACTTAGCATAACATTTGAGACAGAATAAGAAGTGTCAGTAAATTCAAATATAGTGGTTAAACCATGTTTGCCTTTCTTAATGTGCAAATGCACCTGCGATGAAAATTTTTTGAATACGGTGTCCAAAACAGAGTGGCCAACTTCATCTGCAACGGTAAAAAGATCAACTTTCACTCCAAGTCTTGCAAGACAATATGCAACATTGACAGCGTTTCCCCCCTTTATGTCAACACTGCCCAAGCCACGAATGCTGCCACCCCCTACTTTGATTTTTCTCTCCACAACATCCGTCAAATATTCCATGTTGGAAATTTTAATAACCCTATCGATAAAAAAATCAGGCAGTATTGTTATCTTAATATCCAGGGGATTGGATTGAATAGTTTCATTTAGCTTGCGGTAAATGTTTTTAAAAATTATATTGACATCCGATTTTGAAGAGAGAAACTGGGTCTCATCGATCTCATTCAGATGAGCATACCCTCCAGAAAAACAAACGCAATAATTATTGCTGTTGCTGTTGTTGTTGTTCTCATTGCCTTTGCGGCCATCAGAATAAAAGGATTCCAAACACCACATCTAACAGAACATCGCATAATTAACATATGTGTGGTGTTGTACTTTTTGCTTCAAATACGATACGATTGAGATAATATGTGGAAAAACAAAATAAACTCGAAATCAAAAACGTCAAAAAAAAAATAAGGAGAAAAAAAAATGGACGAATGGTCTATGTTTTGAACAGTCTAATCCATATCCATGCCGCCCATGCCGCCCATGCCGCCCATGCCGCCCATGCCGCCCATGCCGCCCATGCCTCCAGGTGGGCCAGGTGGCATTTTGGACTTGTTGGCAGCTATAACGTCATCGATTCTTAACGGCATGCAGGCAGTCTCCGTGGCTGATTTGATAATCTGCTCTTTGATTGATGTTGGCTCAAGGACATTTGTCTCATGCATATCAGAAACAGATGTGGCCCGCACATTGATCCCGGTCCATTTTGAACCCTGTCCTTGTTTTGATCTTAATTCAGTCATAGTGTCAATTGGGTCCATACCAGCGTTTTCGGCCAATGTCAACGGAATGACTTCAAGAGCCTCAGCAAACTTTTCTGCCGCTAATTGCGATCTCCCCTCAAGGCTACTTGACCACTTCCTTAACTCATTAGCGATAAACGCTTCCGGAGCGCCCCCACCGGCTACGATAGAAGGCTTTTCCAAAACGTCTTTCATAACCATTAAAGCATCATGAAGGGACCTGTCTGCCTCGTCTATTACTCTTTGGGAGCCGCCACGAATTAAAATGGTCACGGCCTTTGGGTTTTTGCAGCCCTCAATAAACACCCACTTATCGGTTTCTACTTTTCTTTCTTCAACCAAATCAGCTGTTCCAAGATCGTTTTCGCTTAAATCATCTAAATTGTTAACCAATCTAGCATCGGTAGCTTTAGACAACTTGAACATATCGCTTTCTTTAACACGCCTGACAGCGAGGATGCCAGTCTTTGCCAAATAATGTTGAGCAATATCATCCATGCCTTTTTGGCACAAAACAACATTTGCGCCAATCGACTTGATTTTTTCGACCATAGATTTTAGCATTCTGTTTTCTTCTTCAAGGAACATTTGCATTTGCGAAGGCTCGTTTATTCGGATTTCTGCGCTCATCTCAGTCTTTTCAATCTCTAATGGAGAGTTTAGAAGAGCGATTTTCGCATTCTCAATTCTTTTTGGCATCCCCGCATGAACTACCTCTTTGTCCAGTACAATACCACGGATCAAAGTGGTATCCCGCATGGAACCACCTGCTTTTTTCTCAACTTTGATGTTATCAAGATCAACTTTCAGGCCCTCATCATCTGCATTTTTTTCTGATACTTGTCTAGTAGCATCCACAACTATTTCACTTAATATAGGACTCTCGTCGGAAACCAGTTTTGAATCCATGCTAGTCCTTGCAATTTTTAGTAAAACATCCCTATCGTTGACATCAACCTTTATTGCTATTTCGTTAAGTATCTTCAAAGATTGTTCTGCAGCCGCGGTATATCCATCCACTATTGCAGATGGGTGTACATCTCGGCCTATCAATTGGTCTGCTTTTTCTAAAAGCGAACCAGTAAAAATTACCGAAGATGAAGTACCGTCTCCTACCTCGTTGTCAACAGATTTTGCAACCTCCACCATCATCTTTGCTGCAGGATGCTGGACGTCTATCTCCTTCAGTATAGTTGCGCCATCATTAGTAATGGTAACATCACCTAGAGAGTCCACAAGCATTTTATCCATTCCACGAGGCCCCAAACTTGATCTTATTATTTCAGCTACTAGTTTTGCAGCATTAAAGTTATTTTTCTGCGCCTCTCTGCCTTTATTTTCTTTAGCACCTTCTCTTAATATTAAAACTGGCATACCGCCAGCAGTTTGTTGAATTGAAGCCAA
>JBKJYK010000208.1:0-4475 GCA_046715515.1 Candidatus Nitrosocosmicus sp. | reverse complement strand
ATATTGTACTGTATTTACTACCATAATTATTATAGTAATGGTTTATATAGAAATTGTTCTCATAATCATAATACAAAGTTTAGAATCTGTTAAATTGAATGCATCCCTCTTTAGAAAATAAAAATTTTTTAACATTTATTATTAAAAAACAATAATAAATTGTATATAATGACTTTCGGTTATAAAGATTAAATGCAAACATACGGTCAACATCATCTAAAAAACCCATTTCTCTAAAACTGTATCTATTTGTATTCAATAATCATGATAAACTGCAATTGTTAAACAATGGACAACAATTTTTGGATATTTGTGATAAAAATTTAATTTGTATATTAATATGGTTATATAGTTTTATTCTCTAATAAGTAGTGGTAAATGACGGTCGTGATAACGGTTGGATGGTCCTGTTATAGTTTCTAATAATATTGATAGCAATAAAAATCATGCTTATAAATTCCTAAATGAAAACCAAGGCTCATCACCATCACCAACAGGCAATCCCAAGGACACATTCACCAAAGTGTACCGCGGCACAGACAATGCAAACAATGCGCTTTTGCAGTTCGTAGACAGGGCAAAAAGGAATATAGACTCCTGCGTTGGTATCAACGCCCCATCCGTAATCATTGAGATTGATGTCATAAGGGAAAAAAGGATGAGATCCTTCAAGGAGAGGGGAGTCAAGTTTAGGTATGTCACCGAAATTACCAAAGACAACATCGAATACGTAAAGCAGATGCTCTCCTTCTCGGAAATCAGGCACCTAGATGGGATGAGGGGTAACTTTGAGGTTGCGGACGAGAGGGAGTATGTTGCCGTGGCCTCCCTGCAGAAAGCCCAATCCATACCTCAGCTGATATTCAGCAACATACCCGAGATTGTCGAGCAGCAGCAGTTTGTGTTTGACATCTTTTGGAAAATTGCAACACCCGCAAACCAAAAGATAAGGGAGATAGAGCATGGGACTATACCAACAGAGACAATAGTATTCTCAGATTACCATGATGCGGTAAAAAAGGAATTTGAGTTGTTAAAAAAGGCCAAAAAGGAAATACAGATAATGTACTCAACAGTGAATGCGTTTCACATACAGGAAAAAGATGGTGTTCTGCAGCTTATAAAGGAAATGGCAGAGCAAAACGAAAACCTAAAGGTAAGCATCCTCTCGCCAATTGACACGTCAATCAAGGATTCATCATATTTGCGTTTTCTAAAAAGCTACAGCAAAAACATCCGCATCCAAGATATAGCCCCCAGCATCAGCATCAAAATCAAGTCACTGGTGGTGGACAGAAAGGAATCACTCATAATGGAGCTAAAGCATCTAAAGGAGGAAACGGCGACTGCCCTGATAGGCTTTTCATTTTACTCCAACAGCGAATCAACCGTACTGTCGTATGCATCAATATTTGAGGTGCTTTACAACCAGAGCATCCTCTTTGAGCAGCTAAAGCAGGAGGACAGCGTCAAAAACGAGTTCATAGACATAGCGGCCCATGAGCTGCGCACGCCCATAATGCCCATCCTAAACGGCATGGAGATTCTTGAGGAGAAGCTTGGCGATAGCGTGGCCGAGTACAGGCGGGAGATAGACATCATCACAAGAAACGCCTCAAGGCTTCAGAACCTTGCCGAAAGCATTTTGCAGGTGAGCAGGATTGAGAGCGGAACCTTTAGCCTAACCATCCAGGCCAGCGTAGACATCCATGCCCTGATTGAGCAGGTCATTGAGGACGTTGAGAAAAAATACGCTTACACCGACAAGGCCGGAAAGGTCTCCATAGTGTTTTTGCCGCTTTTTGTAGACGTTGAGAAAGCAAAGGACAGGGAATTGAAGGGCGAAGGCAGTGGCGATGATAACAATAATGCAAACAAGGCAACACCACCCAAACATACAAACCAACAACAACAACAACAACAAAACCAAAAGGGAAAAATCCAAAACAGCAGCAGCACCGACAGCACTGCTGCCCTGCGGCCCCTGTATGCTGATTGCGACCCACAAAAGATTGCCCAGGTGATTTTCAACCTGCTGGACAATGCCATGAAATTCACTTTTGATGGCCAGATTTTAGTTTCCACTGCTAAAGTAATTTATAAATCTTCACCTCCAAACAATGAGGTTTTATCCAACGATTCCGATAAAAGCACAATAAAGGAAGACAAACCATTTGACGAACTTGAGAACAATGATAGCATATTGGTTACCGTACAGGATACTGGAGTTGGAATAAACACCCAAATTAAAGACCAGCTGTTTGAAAAGTTTGTCACAAAGTCTCGCCAGGGCACCGGCTTGGGCCTTTACCTGTCAAAGAAAATCATAGAGTCCCATGGGGGACACATATGGTATGAGGAATCCTCAGATGGCAACGACAAATGTATTGGTGTGTCCCATGAGAGCAAAAGCAAAAAAAAGACTGGAACGGTATTCAGACTTGTCATACCCATACTTACAAGTAAAAAAAAACAAGCGCATAGAAAATAAAAAGGAAAAGCAAAAAACAAATTACAATGGAGAATTGTATGCACATAAACCACGAAAAAGGTCAAGTGCAGCAACTGAGCGAATGTGGATTTAGAATTGGAAAGTAGTTACCTTTGATTATCAAGCAATTCTGATAAAAATTTAAAGATACTAAAAAAAATTGCTGAAAGATATATGTATGCACACATATCCATTTATGACAAATCAATGCTAACACACAAGAGTTAGTTAACATTTTTAAGATGAGGTTAGGTTCATTGTGACATCTAATGGCGCGAACATTTCAAATAACTAGAATCTATGGATAAAAAGCAATCCCTTATTTTTCTAAAAGTTTTGCTATTTTGCAGGTTTATCCTGGTGTTTGTTGTGGGGTCTATGAAGGTGCTTTAAATATTCGGGTTTCAGGGTTTTCATTTTCCAGTTTTCTATAAAAAGGTATACAACAGCAATGTTTTCAAATATTCCAAGTATCATGTTGACAATAAGAAAAATCTTTGATATGACATTCATATCCATGCAGGTTATTCCAGCTGTTATTCCTGTAGTCAAAAACAAATAGAAAATAGGTATGGAAACAATAATAATTCCAAAATACAAAAATATTTCAGGTCGGTATTTTGTAGTCGTTACCTCCTTGCTCAATAAGGCATAGTGAAACGCAAAAGGTAGAGATGAAATTATCATGCCGGCCATAATCACTAATAGATGGGGAGAAGTTTTCCCCAGTTACTGCGGTGGAAATAGGAACAAATCCACCACCGGTAAACCGTGCTGAATACCAAAGAAACAGCGTAAACAATGTTGAAATTACCAATTAAATATAACAGTACTACTAGTATTATAGTGTAAAAGGTAAAGGTAACACCAATTGTTAAGAGCAGTTGTTTTAGTTTAAGTATTCCTCCACCTATCATACCCTTCATGTGGATTAACTTTCTTTCGGGATAGAAGAAGGTAATAACAAGATATACGAAACTTAAACCCCCACCCATTGCGTAAAGGAGCGGTAAAAATCAAAACTCTGGGGCAAGTTCTCAGGATATATTATAAATGACAAGCCTGTCGTGGTGAATCCGGATGCGCTCTCAAAGAAGCTATTAACAAAAAGGGACAATGGATCGATATCATTTGAAAACGGATTGACATACATGTAGGGAATGCTTCCGAAAAGACTCAGCAACACAAAACTTGAAACCATCAGCAGTGATGCCTGCCTTAGATTTAATGGGGTCTTTTCCCCATAGGCATTTAAGATAAATCCAGTCAGAAACATAACAGTAATGGCCAAAAACATTCCAGTAGCAGATTTTGTTTCCCCCATTACAGTGGCCAAAATAGCATGGGCTATAATTAGTATCCCAGAAAATAGTTTATTTGTAGGAAATGGAGAGTAAAACAAATGGATACAAGTTATCGTTATAATAACCTGTAAACATTTTTTTCAACAAGGCAAATAAGTAACAAAGTAAATTTCCTCGAATTTAAATAATTTAAATATAGTGAATCTTGGATTGAATACAAATAAATTAGTATTCACATAATGAATTAATTTTAATGTCCTATTTAGATCCATCACCCAAATCATCAAAACCAAAGACGATTTCCCTATTGGTTTATTTTCTCATCAGTGTTGGCATATCTTTACAAATAGGTGGCTCTAATTGGGATATTGTTTGGCATGGAGTTAAGAACGTGGAATCATTTTTAACGCCACCACATACCGTAATTTATGCAGGTGTTGCATTGGCAATTGGCAGCATAGTTTTTAGGTTAATTTATTTCCCCATCCTGGCAATAAAAAGCAACAGCATTACAAAATTATCCATTTTCTCCAATGTTATTAAACCACAATCTGAATTATTTCCTTTTCCAATAAAACTTGCTTTTATTGGGGTATTACTGCAACTAATGGCAGGGCCTTTTGATTTTTGGTGGCACAATAACTTTGGATTTGATGGACTACTAAGTCCACCTCATGCCG
>JBKJYK010000207.1:0-16098 GCA_046715515.1 Candidatus Nitrosocosmicus sp. | reverse complement strand
TTTATGGAATCGATATTGAATACACCTGATCCTAAAACGTTTATAAAACTAATCCCTCAAAATTAGTTAAAATAAGACAATCTTACCCACAAAAATACCTAAATATTAAGTGAATTTCATTTGTTTTCTGGTTTTTTTTCTAATTCTCCAATAGTTTTTTCAAAAAATCCCTTTTCATATTTTCTTAAAGCTTTTCTGTGTTCTGGAAGTGACATGTCGAGTCTCATTTCATTCATCACCATTACAGCATACGTGGTCCATTCTTTCCAGCAGTCTGGGCAGGACGGATATTTTTGCGATGTTGGATCTTCTACTTCGCTCTCCTCAAAGGTTCTGTTGCATTTTAAACAAGTTTTAGACATCGTTTTATTAAAAGTGGATGATCAACCTTATTATGTTTTTTTATTATATATTAAGAGGAAAACATTGGCCAAGTTATTTCAATCTTGTAAAATAAATCGGTGAGCAAAGTTTTACATTAATGCATTTTATGTAATATAAATTTTTTTCATAACGATCCAATAATATTTATTAACTCTTTATGTTTATAGAAAAATTGATGAAAACGGTAAATAAACCAGTTTATGTCATGGCAAGTTTGCTTGCAATACTTAGCGTAGTAGCTATTACATCAAGCGGAAACCTTTCTGCTTTCGCTCAAAGCCCAGACGCCGCAGTGACTATTGTGCCTGGTGCATCCACTTTGGCAGAAAAAGCGTATAGTCCAAACCCTGTTGAAGTAACGGTTGGACAAAAGGTTATATGGACAAATAACGACGCCGTTCAACACACAGTTACATCAGGAAGCCCAGGCTCTGCAGATTCTGGTAAAGAATTTGATTCTGGATTGACAAAAACAGCAACAGGACCCGGACTTCTCAATAAAGGCATGACATTTGAGCACACATTTACTACTGCTGGAGAATATCCATACTATTGCCAATTACATCCAACACAAGTTGGCACAGTAATAGTAAAATAAATTCACTTTTTTTTTATCTGTTGTTTTAAAATTTTGAATGACCTTCTTTGAATATTAATCCGTCACTATTAATTTATATTTTGGATAATTTTGATTCTGGCATAGAGAATTTTGGAATTGTTAATAATGATATTTTTAATGAATTGCTGTTTTTTTTGTCCCTTAACGATATAAAGATAAAAAACAATAAAGTCGTTATTTCTTCTTTTAACAAACTCTCTATTGCATTGTTGGCTATTCGTAAGGGTGCTGATATAGTCAAAGTATGCAGCAAAATAAATTGGCATGATTTTGAATTGTTTTCATCTGAAATAATGAAATATCATGGTTATTGTGTTTATACAAATTTTCGGTTAAAGCGCCCTAGGCGAGAAATAGATGTAATTGGTATAAAGTCTCAAAAGGCTTTGTTATTTGATTGTAAGCACTGGAAAAAAAATTCTTTATCTGCCTTTGAGGAAATTGTTGAAAAACAAAAAGAACGTAGTATGCTTTTTTTACAAAAGTCCAAAATGAAAATAGCAAATACCTTCCCAATTGTATTGACATTCTTACCTAATGGATTTGAGTTTGTAGATGATGTTCCTATTGTTTCTATTGACAAATTGAATTCTTTTCTATTGGATTTTGATTTCTATTATCAAAATATATTTAAAGTTTAATTTGTACTTAAATGATTTATCTTTGATGCAGTCAGAAATTCATTTGCAATTCTTAAAACCTTTTTGCTGTTGTCAAATGATAATTTTTCTAACGCATGGTCGAAGTTTAACCAAGCAAAGTTAATGTGTTCAAACGATAATATTACTTTATTTGACGTTGTTTCTGCAAGATAATAAATGACTGTTTTGTTGACTATCTTTGACTTTTTTCTGTATCTATAAGAGATCTGTTGTCTAAAGCCTTCTATTAATTTAATGTCATCAATTCCAGTTTCCTCCATTACTTCTCTTTTGATGGTTTCTATTTCGGTTTCTCCACTTTCAATGTTTCCCTTTGGAAAGTCCCAGTGACCATAACTATAGTTAAGAATAAGATATTTTATTCCGAAATTCTCTTCGATAATGTGCAATACTGCTCCTGCGGAAATTTCGTCATACATTGCCATGAGTAATTTCTACGATTATAAAAATATGTTCATATTTTTGTACTTTTTGTCTATTATTCGGTTATAATATTTGACTCTTCAAAAATTTCATTTATGTTGTAATTATGTACATCTTCCCATTCCTCAATTGTCATCCAATACCCGCAGTATATTCTTTTTGTTTCGATATCTGTTTCTCCATGGTGTGGCATTATTTATGACATGTCTGAACCAATCATGTATTAATGATTTTCTTATCTTTTTCACTTTCCATATCTTCTTGATCTTTTTTGATATGTTCTTATCGCTCTCATCAAATCTATTTTTCTGAATTCTGGCCAAAAAACATCTACAAAAATGAGTTCACTGTATGCACTTTGCCATAATAAAAACCCGCTCAATCTTTTTTCACCCGAAGTTCTTAGTATTAGATCGGGTTCTGCTTGTGGAAGGTGTGCTGTATACAAATTGGCTTCTATTAGTTTTTCATTGATTTCATCGATATCTATCCTACTTTCCTTAATTGATCTTGCTATTTTCTTTATTGCATTCAATAATTCCTGTTGTCCTCCATATGCAATAGCTATATTCAAGTACATGTTCTGATATTTTTCCGTTCTAAATTCCAACTTTTTTAAAATCTGTTGGAGTCCTTCTGGTAGTTTTTTGAAATCTCCTATAGATTTAATTCTTATTTGTTTATTGTGTATTCTGGCATCGTTGTATAAACTTGTAAGTTTTTCTTCTAACAGTGAATAAATATTATCGATTTCAAAAGGATCTCTTTCTAGATTTTCATCTGACAGTACGTAAATGGTAGTTATTTTTATTCCTAAATCATAAATCCAATTGAGCAGATCTTCTGCAATGTCTGCTCCTATCTTATGACCTTTCTCTTTTTTCACTTCTTTTATTTTTGACCATCTTCTATTGCCATCTAAAATAATTCCTATGTGTTGAGGGAATGGATGTTGGATTATTTGATTTAATAGATGCTTTTCATATATCCTATAAATTATATTTTGCCTTGAAAAGTCATATAGTATCTTTAAACATCTATCTACTATGAACATGGTAAATTTTTTTATATTTGTTGATTTCGATTCCTGCTGATTCCCTATTGGTTATCGTGCCTAAGTGCTTCTCCCCCTTTTTTATTTCTGAAATATTGAAAAAGGAATGTTGCAACTATTAAAGTTATTGCAAGCCCTATCAATAAGGATGAAATCAAATTAAATGGATTTCCTTTTGCAGCTATAAGGGATGTAAACTGCAGCATTGGTATATACAACAATGCCAGAACTACCAATCTTAAGATATCGTATATTATTTTAATACTGCCCTTAAACCAGTTGCTTAGGAGTATACCTGCAAAAATTGTTGAGATCCCAATCCATAATAACGTGATAGTGCCAGACACAAAATTTCCTAATATTGACTTGTTTGTGATTATTGATGTAATTTCATTCTGTGATTCTATTGTACCTGGAGGAATATGAGAAATTCCATTTAGTATCGATGCCAAAATAATCAATGTTCCAGCAAAATATGAGAAGACCCTAATAAATCCTGAAGGTGTTGGCTTAGAGAACGAAACTATTGCCTTGTCTATGTCAAAGGCCCTTAAAACAAATGCTATGCCCAATATGCTTAAACCCAAAGCAAATGCTTCCCTTGAAAACCCAAAAATTATAGAAAGACCACTTGTTATAAACAGCGCACCCGGTAAACCCAGAAAAAATTTTGAATATCGAGGATCGTAAAATAATATTTTTATATATCGAGCCAAAATGGCATATGAGTATTCTACGCTTCTACTTTGCCTTACTATAACTCTTTGAATTGATATTATTGGAACTTTTCCTTGAATTATGGGAATTACTGTTTCATCATCTTCCCCATCTGACACAACAACAGCCCCATCCGCATTGTATCTATCCAGCACTTTGTCTATTTCTTGAGCTATCTTTACATCTCCTTCCACACCTCTGTTGAATTCTCCAGCTACAATGGTTACTTCTACGTCATACCCTTTTGTTCTAAATTCCTCATACGATTTGATTGCCCCAAAGACGGCGTTACAGTCTGAATCCTCCGGGTCCTCTATGGCAAGCTTGGTTCCTGCTTCAATACAATAGTCTTTGCCTATTATTGGCGTTTCTATTCCACTTTTTATGCCAATATCGTCATCTCTATCTATACAGATAATTATTATTTTTGTATAGCCTTGAAATGATTGTGTTTTGTTATAGTTTTTATTGTCTATAAAATTTACTTTGTTTTTTAATTGGCCTGCCCTAGGCATTAATTATACAAAGAAATAACGTGGATGCTATATAATTAAGTTACTTGAAATGTTTTCAATAAAAAAGTAGATGACATTTGTTCGATAAACTACTTAAACAATCTCTTATGCTCTTCTAGCATACATCTGTTATATACGACCTTTATTCCTTTTTCGGTAGCAACTTTTTCTGCTTCTTTATTGTAAATGCCCTTTTGCATCCATATCACTTTTATCTCTCTATTGCCTATTGAATCTTCTACCACTTTTAACACATCTTCTGATCTTCTAAATATATCTACTATATCGATTGAGTCTGGAACTTCTGAAACATTTCCATAGGCTTTTCTATCAAGAATTTCGGAATAGTTTGGATTAATTGGAGTTACGTTATATCCTTTTTCTATTAGATATTTTGAGACGTAGTTTGATGGTTTTCCTTCAGTGGGTGATACTCCCACTATGGCAATGTTTTTTAATTTGTAAATCTTCATTATCTCCGTATCTGAAAAATTATCGGTTTTTCTTTCGCTCATTATTATCAGCTGTTGATATTTGTTTTTTTTATTAATAAATCTGGCTATAAAAAAAATAGTATTAGTCTATTTGTAAACTTTAAGATATTTGTATATTCTAACAATAAAAAAGGACAATTAAATTAGAATATGATATATCATTATAGATTGAGATTTATTGATTGGTACCCATATTACTTAAAAATCTTATCTAATCTGCATCTTGATATAAAAAAAGATATACTATCTTCTTTGATTTTATCAAACTTGATACCTCATGGATCATCTAATTTAAAATGCTTAGAAAAATTGAACAATAAAAAAATATTAATAATCGGCGCAGGGCCAAGCACAGAAGACCCGTTAATACAAAAATTTATCAGTGATCGTTCAAACTTTGTTATAATAACATCTGATGGATCTACTGGACTATGCCTTCAATTGAACATTATTCCAGACTTTGTTGTGACTGATCTTGATGGTGATATTGACTCTTTATTATCTGCCAATAAATTTGGCTCAAAGTTGATAATCCATGCTCATGGCAATAATGTGGATAAAATTCTTAGATTTGCTCCAAAATTTAAGAATTATATTGGAACAACACAAGTTTTTCCACTTCAAAATGTTTATAATTTTGGCGGTTTTACTGATGGTGACAGATGTGTGTTTCTTGCCGAAGAATATCGATGTGCTGAAATTTGGTTAGTTGGCATGGATTTTAATTCTCCAATAGGCTATTTTTCAAAAAAACGGGGGATATATAATCCTAGTCTAAAAAGGAAAAAATTATTTATCGGAAAGAATTTGATTGAGATGTTGGCAAAAAAATCTGACTCTATTATGATAAACGTTACAACTTTTAAACATAATTCATTAATTAATGGTACAATTGAATATAAATTAAAATGAATTCAAAAAAAATTCTTGGTATTGCTGGTTTTGGTCTTGCTATACTGGGTGGTTATTTGTGGATGATAAACCAATTTCCATTATCTTTGATAATATGGGGTTTTACGTTTTTAATCATTTTGCGTTTAAACCGTATGAAAAAAGCCCAAAATAAGTATAACAGAAAAAGGTAATTTTTAGGAGAAAAAATACTGGCTTATCGTCTATATTGATTTTATCATTTGAATTTTAACCATGTTGTTCCTAAATTATTGCTATGTTAAAGATTATTGAGGCTCAATTGTAGATGGCGGTTTACTGGATATTGCATATGTTACCCAAGTCACGTTTTCTATTTCATTTGTTATCTTCGAGCTAATTCTTTCTAGAGTCCTATGTGGAATCCTCGCCCAGTCTGCTGTCATGGAATCTTTTGATTCAACTATTCTTATCGTCACTATATGCCCGTAAATTCTCTTGTCTCCTAAAATTCCTACAGCTTTATCATCTCCTACCATTGCGTAGGCTTGCCAAACTTTGTTGTAAATGTTATCTTCTGATAATATGTCTTCTACAATTTTACTTGCCGCTTTTGTTACCCTTATCTTTTCGTCAGTTACCTCGCCTAAAATTCTTACTGCAAGCCCGGGGCCTGGAAAGGGATGTCTTAAAAGCATTTCATTTGGGATTTGAAGTATTTTGGCAGCTTCTCTAACTTCATCCTTATACAAATATCTCAAAGGTTCTATTACTTTTAGATTCAACCAGCTAGGCAATCCCCCAACATTGTGATGTGTTTTGATGACTGTTGCTGGGCCTTTGGATATGCCACTCTCGATAACATCTGGATATAATGTACCTTGGGCAAGCCATTGAAATGGCCCTTCTTCTTCTGCAAATTTTGTAAAAACCCTTGCAAATTCTTCCCCTATTATCTTTCTTTTGTCTTCTGGGTCTGATATTCCTTTTAATTTTTGTAAGAACCTTTCTTGTGCCTCAATATATTTAATAGATATGCCTAGTTTTTCTTTGAAAAGGTCTCTTACAATATTTTCTTCATTCTCTCTTAGTAATCCGTGATTGACAAAAATGCAGGTTAAATTTTCTCTAATTGCCTCATGAATCAAAACAGCTGTTGTTGTTGAATCGATTCCCCCACTAACGTCACACAACACTTTCTCTTTGCCAACTTTTGCCTTTATATTTTCTATACTGCTCTCAATGAAATCATTCATATTCCAATCTGATTTTGCTTTGCTGATTACATTGGAGAAATTGTTTAGTATCTGGGTTCCATTTTCGGTATGTGCCACTTCCGGATGGAACTGCAGCCCAAATATTTTTCTCTCTCTATTCCCTATGGCAGCAGAGGAGGAGTTATCGGTCTCCCCTAAAATATCAAATCCTTCTGGAATTATTTCGGCTGTATCACTGTGACTCATCCAGCACTGTATGTTATTTGATTTAATATCTTTAAATAAATTATTTTTGTCTTTTATTTTTAATACTGCTTTTCCATATTCTCTATTTATAACTCTTTTTATTCTGCCTTTGAAATGATCTACTATGACCTGGTGTCCATAGCATATTCCTAAAATTGGAACACCTAGCCCAAATATTTTTTCATCCGGTTTTGGAGAATTTTTTTCATAAACGCTTGCAGGTCCCCCTGAAAAGATAATTCCTTTTGGTTCAAAGTCTAAAATTGTTGTGATCGGTGTATCATAGGGCAATAATTCACAATAAACATTAAACTCCCTTATCCTTCTGCATATTAGATGCGTGTATTGTGATCCAAAATCCAAAACGATTATTTTATCCATTATTTTTCACTTTTTTCTAACATTCTGGTAAATACCCATGCCACTGTATTGAATATTTCATTTACCCTTTCTTTGTCTCTATAATTCGTAATCTCAATTTTTTTGATGATGTTGTCGCTATTGTCTTTAGATATTGTATTATAGGAAATTATGTTTATGGCATCTATTTGCCCTTGTTTAACTTTATCTAAATCTTTACTTTTCATTCCTTCTAAAATCCTGTTTATAAAAAATGACTTAAATGGAGGGGTGTCTATATTAAAGTTAATCGATTCTATGGGTGTTATCTCTATTTTTTCTCTTGAAACTTCTACATTTGCAATTACGATATTGTCTTTCATTCTTTTTATTTGTCTTGTTTCAATTGATTGTGATTGTTCTTCCTGATTTCGTTGTAATTGTGGACTCTTATCTTTTTTAATTTCATTTTCATCAATAACTGATTTTTCTTTAGAAAATGACTTTTTATTTAAATTAAGATTTGCTGCAGTCTTAAAACTCCCTTGTTTTAAAACAATGTCAATCAGCGATAATGTTATTTTCATTCTCTCTATTTCATCTTGTTTTTCGGAAATCAATTTGGTCAACCACTCCCTTATCTCTGCTGCATTTTTGATATCGTCGTCTGGGTAACCCGTCATAATAATATTTGGACTAATTTTCAATATTAAATGTTGTTTTATTTTATTTAGTTCGCCTTGTACACTTGAATCTGGTAATTCCATTTTAATCCGCCGCTTTCAGCCTACTCTATATTTCAATAACTTTGTATGCCTCCACTATAGTTTCTTTTTTCTTCAATGGCGTTATTTCATAACGACTTTAGTCTTTCCGTTTTTCTTTTTGAATAATTTGGTTTATCCATAACCTTTGTCATGTTTATTATTGTGCCTGATAATCTCTTCTTTAATCTGATTTTTCTTCCGTTTTTGGCAATTTGAACCAAATTTACATTTTTAACAATCTGATCTAAATTTTTTCAAAGCGTGATTATTATTATTCTTTTAATTTAATTTTAAAAGTGGATTGATTGTTAATTCGTATATTATAAACTCAAAATATATAAATGACTTTGCAATACTCAGGCTCTAGAAATAATACACGTGCCGTACTAGCATGGTTATAGAGATGAAAACAATTTAAGTGTACATTGATAACTCTGATGGTAACCAGTCAGTATACTATATTGTTGTCTTGTTTCGAAAGGACACCAATGACTTCATTATGGAGCAATCCATGATTTACAAGAGACAACTCTAGTCAACCCACTAAAGCTAAGCTGGTTATGCTATGTACCTATCAAAATAAAATTTCGCATTTGTCATTGCTAAGATATAAATAAATTAGGAACAATTATCTGAATATAGAACGATTGTAAAGTCTTCAATGACATTATTCATTTTCCAAAACAGATCTCATTTTAATGGATTTCATTCAGGTTTTAACATATGCCATTTTAATGTTACCAATTCAATTTAATATAACCGTTATTTATGGGATTTTACATCATAATAAGGAAATTTTTTTAGATATTTGGCGCCATGTAAAAGGGAAATCTGATTCTAATGCGGATGATGGATATGGCTTTTTTATTTAAGAATAATTAAATTAGATGAATGCCATCCACTTGTTAAATTATAATATGTCAACACCAATTCCCTATTCAGAAAGAATAGATATTTTACGTAAAGACAAACAGAGTAATTTAATTTTGGCAATAGATCCGAAATATGAGGAGAGTAATTTATTTGACTATGTATTAAATTTAATTACTAAATTGGGTAAATATTTATGCGCAATTAAATTGAATTTTCATATAATACTGCCATTATCTTTTACTGAATTACAAAGGCTAAACCTTGCAGCACATGGAGAACGATTGCAAATTATAGCGGACATAAAATTAAATGATATTCCAAATACAAACAATGTGACTATTCACTATCTGCATTCGATGGGATTTGATTCAATCATTGTTAATCCTTTCATTGGGAAAACTAATCTTGAATCGACTGTTAATTTTGCTCATTCTTTAAACTGTGGAATTATTGCGCTTGTCTACATGAGCCATAGTGGAGCCAGTGAGGGATTTGGTGTATCTGTAGTTAATCCCCTGTTAGATACGCTTTCAAATACCCCAAGTAAATTTTATAATGTTTTTTATGAAAACTCAAAAATTTGTAAGGTTGATGGTATTGTTGTAGGTGGTAACAAACTAGATGTTTTAAAAGAACTTGCATCAAAAAACAAAAAAAACATACCTATCTACTCCCCTGGAATTATTACACAAGGTGGGGACATTGAATCTGCATTGGAATGTGGATCGGATTATCTGATAATCGGAAGGGCAATAATGAATTCTTCAGATCCGTTGATGGAGTTGCAAAACATCAATAAATTGATAAACCATCGTTTTTACAAGTAATGCATCAACATCATTTAGTTTGTTTTTATAAGAAAATCAATACATGCCACTAAATTTAAATATCATCAGAAAAGGAATATTTTCTATTATTTTTACACTATTTTTTTTAGCAAGATTAAGGCTCAAAGCCAACTCCACTATATCTTTTCCAACTAGGTTTATTATTGAGGATGACTTTAAAATCTTTATCGCATCTTCTTTTGTGATCTCTTCACTATGGAAATAGTCTTTTGAAATACTGATACTAAAATCCCCCTGATTGATTTCTTTGCCTATTAAACTTAAATCGCATATGTTAATCATTTGAGTTTCTTGATATTTTATTTTACGTAGGGCATAATTATTTTCTTGGTTGATTTCATCCATTTTATTTCATTGTTTTGTATTTTCGGGTTGTTTTTTTATTTAACCTTTTCTTAAATTAACTTGTATTTGTATTGTGATCAAAAAGTAATAATTATGTTTTGATTAAAAAGAACTATTGTCTTCGGATGGTAATAAATATAATCGTGATAAAGTAAAAAAACATAATAAAAAGGGGATAATTTTAACTTTATTCATTGTTATTGGTATTATCGGTGCTAGTTTTTCAATTTGGCTTCTACCACAAGGAAATGAAAAAAACAATACTACAAATGATACTATGATGCTTTTTTCAAATCCTAGCGATACATTGGCTTCTGTCAATAATCAATACACGCTATTAAAAGATGAAGTTGGTAATCAACTAAATGGCATTTCAGTCACAAATAAATCCAATCCAACGCAGATTAATAATAGTATCGATGCTTCTATAACACAAAACAATCTATTGATGCAAACCTTGTTAAACGGAAATCCCACTGGTTCTTTGGTCAATGAGTATGTGAAATTAATGAATAGCCTTAAAAATTTTTCTTTCTATCTATCTGATATAAAAAATATAACTTCCTCTCCATCTTCCTCTGATACCTTGATAAAAGATTTGACCGCTGCCGAGAACAAATGGTTAGGCAGGTGACAATAAAAAAAGGGATTGTTTATAAATAGTATTTTTAAATCTTTAGAAAGATGCGATTACTTGAATATCAAGGAAAGGAGCTCTTTAATCAATACGGAATAAAAACTCCCATGTCTTTTTTAGCTTCAAATTTTGAAGAGGGCAAAAGAGACTCACAACTGTTGAATTATCCATTTGTTTTAAAGTCTCAATTAACTGTTGGAGGAAGGGGAAAAGCTGGCGCTATACAAAAGTGTAAAGAACCTTCAGAATTTGAACCAAAATTCAATGATATCATAAACAAAGAGGTAAAAGGTGAATTACCACGGGGTATTTTGCTTGAAAAAATGGTTGACATCTCTAAGGAGCTCTATTTATCAATTTTTTTAAATAGAAGTAAAAGATGTTTTACTATAATTGCATCAGCAGAAGGAGGAATGGACATTGAACAAACAGACAATAAGGTTATGCAAGATATACCAATAGATGGGATTACTTTAGAACTGGCTAATGATATTGCAAATAAATTAAATATCTCAACTAGTTCCAAAAGCAGTTTTGTTGATCTATTATTTAGTCTTTTTAAATTGGTTAAAGAAAAAGAAGCAGAACTAGCAGAAATTAATCCAATTGCAATTTTGTCTGATGGCTCTTTAATTGCTTTGGATGCTAAAGTGATTATTGATGATAATTCTTTGTTTAGGCATGAAGATTTAAAAAAATATCTTTATTTAAGCGAATTGGAGATACAGGCATCAAAAAATAAGTTTTCATTTGTAGAATTAGATGGTAATATAGCTATTATCGGAAATGGGGCCGGGTTAGTTATGTCAACATTGGATATGGTTTCTGATGCCAATGGTCAAGCAGGTTCGTTTTTGGATTTTGGAGGAAAGGCAACCAGTGAGACTATTTACAAAGCCCTTGGTGTTATCAGTGAACTACCCAAAATAAAAGCAATTCTTGTAAATCTTTATGGTGGGATAGTTAGAACCGATCTTGTGGCACAGGGTATTTTGGATGCCTACAAAAATAATACAATAAATGTCCCTGTATTTGCTAGAATATCTGGTGCAGAATCAGAAAAAGCAAAACAAATGCTTCAGGGAAGTAGGGCAAAGTTATTTGATACTGTAGAGGAAGCAATAAATGCAGTAGTCTTAAACGTAAATACTACTTAAGAAAGTGATAGAATTGACTTCACAATTTGATATATTTAAAATACTGGTTGGCTCATCTTCAGATAAGGATTTTGGGAATAAACCCGTAATAATTCAGGGCATTACAGGATCCTTTGGTTCTACCCATACAAAATTAATGAAAAGTTATGGAACAAATATTGCTGCAGGTGTTACTCCTGGTAAAGGCGGCTCCAAATTTGATAACGTTCCTATTTATAATACTATGCAAGAAGCAGTGCAATCAACAGGATCTTTAATTTCAGGTATTTTTGTGCCCGCTCCTTTTTTCTATGATGCGGCAAAAGAAGCACTGGACAGCGGAATAAAATTAATTGTTGCTATACCTGAACATGTGCCGGTTTTAGATTCAATAAAGGTATTTGAGTATGCAAAAAAACAAGGTGCTAAAATGATAGGGCCCAATACCCCTGGTGTTATTATCCCTGAAGTTATGAAAGTGGGAATCATGCCCGCCCAACCATTTACCAAAGGAAACACTGTGGTATTTTCTAGAAGTGGGACTCTAATGTACGAAGTATCTTCCTATCTTTCCGAATATGGCTTTGGTCAACGATTAGGATTAGGCATTGGCGGAGATCCAATTAATGGCACTAATCTTATCGACTCCTTTGAGTTAATAAGAGACCGTGATGATGTTGATTCCGTGGTGGTAGTGGGTGAGATTGGAGGCGATGCAGAAGAGCAACTATCTGATTATATCATAAAAACTAACTTTTCTAAACCCGTTGTTGCCTATATTGCTGGCCGATCTGCACCGAAAGAAAAACGAATGGGACACGCCGGAGCAATTGTATATGGGAATTATGGTTCTGCAGAATCAAAAATCAATAACTATGCAAAAGCAAATGTACCTGTAGTAAAAAGCCCAAGAGAAATTCCGTTATTACTTAAAGAACAATTAAAAAAATAAAGATTTAGTCTAAAAAAGTTTTTAGTCCGAGTCTTTATTTTATTTTGTATGTATTATATGTATGTTTAAATGATGTTTTGAAATGGAGAGGAGATTTTCTACTAATTGCATGTTAAAGACATCCCATGAGTTCATTGACGAATCAGATGTTATCTATACCTATAAGAGAAAACGTTTGTACAAATGCTTAAACTGTGGTTATTTGTCAAAAAAAAGAGGATTGAGACCCTCTTCTGAATCGGTTTACTAAACAAGTAAAAAAGTTGATGGGTTATTTGTCTGCGTTACTATTTTCTGGGTTGTGTATCCTCATCGTCAGTGTTGTCTTTTGATTCTGCTACGTTAAAAAAACCCATCCATCCTAAATCTGTAAACTCTGTTTGATGTGCGTGAAACATGTATTTTCCTGGAAACTCTGGTTTGAATTCGAGTATGCCTCTGTCGCCTTGGGATAGGGTTACTATGTCATTTTTGTATTCTGGTTTTTCTCCTGTTCCTGATGCAATATAGTCAAACATGTTTCCGTGCAGGTGAAATGAATTTATTAAATCAAATTCAAGCATATTAACCAAATATACCCTATAGTCTTCACCTTGGTTTAGCTTTATGGGGTTATCCATGTATTCAAATGCCTTGCCGTTTACCGTATAGATTTCGTTTTCCCTGCCACCACCTTCTTCTTCTGATACAAACTTTGTAGGATCTTTTTTATCCACCCCTGGTAACGTGATTGGGCCTTCCAGCTCATAATTCATGTCATAACCATTCATCAGCATTGCATACTCTTGCATTTGCGCACGCGGTTCTTTTGGGTCTATGATGAACATGCCATATAAGCCTCGGTTAATATGGTCTGCAATTGGATTAACGTGACAGTGATATGGGTACACACCGTATGGACTGGCAGTAAATGTGTATGTAAAGTTTTGTCCTGGAATTATGGTTCCACCAGGACCTTCTACTCCATCAGATTCTGCAGGATGAATGGAATGTGTATGAAGTGAATGGGAGAAATTGTTTTCACCTTCGTTTATCACTGTGATTTTTACTATATCACCTTCGGTCATTCTCATGGTCGGACCTGGTATGGTTCCATTATAGGTCCATGCTTTGAATTTATGACCTTGATTGGATATGGGTACTATTTGATTTTCTTCAACTATTAATGTAAATTCTCTTGCTGTATTGTTTTTTCCCTCATCAATTTCAACATGTCCGCAATTAAAATACGTCAAATATTCTGTTGCATTGGGTATTTTGTCCAAATCTTTGGAACAGTTCTTATCTTTATCATATTGTATAATTTTTTCTGCATATCCTCTATTTTCCTTAATTCCGTTTTTATTGTTTTTATCGTTTGATGCTTGAGCATATGTCTCATTAAGGGTGTAGTTTGATAAACTTGAGAAAATTAGTAAACTTATCAATCCAACCCCAAAAATTTTTATTTTTTGGGTCATTTTACTTCTGTTATATATCTTTGTTATACTATAAAAACCATTACACATAGTTATATAACAATGTTCTAAACATTTGATAGGTTAATACACGGGTTTTAAAATTACTTTAAATTTTATTGATCTGAAATTTTAACTGTTGTTAAATTATGTTAATTAGCTGTTTGGTTTGTAAATTGTATATGGATAAAAGATATATGATTTATATAAATAATAAAAATAAAAAATATTCCCCAGAGAACTACAAATATGTATTGATGCATGTTAGGTCTTTATTAAAAGATTTTTCTGATGTATTGGTAAGGGACGTCAGAATTTCGAGCTATTTTATTGAAATGGATGTAAGTATATACAATACCAAAGAAATCTTTGTTTCTCCGATAATAACTGAAAAGTTAAATTCTGTTGGCTCTCTGTTGCTGTGTGATGACCTCTCTGAACCCAAATTCTGTTTAACTAAAGATTGTATAGTAGACCATGCAATTTATTTATTTAATTTAGAGAGATTTTGGAAATCCCATGAGGTGTTAGAAGGATTATGGAAAGAATCAACGGGATCAGAAAAACGGATTTTAAAT
This sequence comes from Candidatus Nitrosocosmicus sp., assembly GCA_046715515.1. Lineage (GTDB taxonomy): Archaea > Thermoproteota > Nitrososphaeria > Nitrososphaerales > Nitrososphaeraceae > Nitrosocosmicus. The sequence continues at coordinate 965 of JBKJYK010000207.1, read as the reverse complement.
GGCATCATATTGATAGATGCCGCGTTTGTCCATTACCAAAAAAATGAATTTGATGTTTTCATTTCTATCCTAAAACGATCAATAGAAAAGTTGCGGGGAAATTTGGGCATGTTTTATAATTTAAACTTGAATGAAATAAAAGAAAATTTGAATAATATAATTGAAAAAAGAAATCATCCTTACACCTTCAAAATTTTTGTATATTGAAATATTTAATCATTAATGAGAGAGGTGGGGAAGGGATTCGAACCCTTATATATTCGCTATCTGAATGATATTCCCATATTCTGCAGGCGAACGCATGGCCGCTCTGCCACCCCACCAATAAGGAACTTCAGTTATTTGAAAACTTATATTTCTTTTGCAATTGCCTGTTTTTTTGATTTATTTTTATGCTTATCTTTGATAGTTTTTCGCAGCGAGTATGATGTCTTCAGTTTTTATTGTTTTTCTGCCTGCATGAAATGCGAGATCGACAGCCTGTTTTGCTATATTTTCACCTATTCTTTCTAATATTTTTCTTAATTCATTTGCTGCATCATCACTAACCCTTTCTGCACCAAATTTTTTTATTATTCTGATTGTGGAAGCTAATGCTATTTCGGATTCGGAAGACATTTGATACAATTTATTTTTCTTATTTAAAAAATTTGCCCATTGCGTTTAACTTTCTGTTATGTTCTGATTTTGAAATTTTTCCATTCGTTATTATATCTATAAATTCAAAAATACATAATGTGTTTTGTAGACTCTCATATCCATCTTTCGGATAGTGCATATGATGAATATCTGATGTTGATGATTGGAATAATAAATAATCTAAAAATTCGGGTATATTCGGTATCAGAGGATTTAGAATCATCTGTTAAAAATTTAAATATAAAAAAAAATTATTTTGTAAATTCTGAATCTTTTAAAGCGTTTGTTGGCATTCACCCTCAACATGCTTCTGCTAAACTGTTGGA
>JBKJYK010000206.1:0-3655 GCA_046715515.1 Candidatus Nitrosocosmicus sp. | reverse complement strand
GGTCTACTCTACCATATTTTCCATATCTTGGCAAACCATTACCCTTAAATTTGAAAACAGAATTAGATTTTTTACATGCAGGTATTTTTAATTTTTCCGCTCCATCCAAAGTAGGAACACGAGCTTATATACCCAATATCATGTCAACAAAAAAAACCTCAAAGTTGCAGATTAAATCACCTTCATCCATTACTTTAAAAAGATTGTGAGGTAAAACATGGATACGTATTAAAAGATCACCATTTAAACCACCCTGTACATGTTCTCCCTTTCCTGAAAGCCTTAAGGTTGTACCATCTTCTATGCCAGGAGGAATATCGATATTAACAGTATTTGTTTTGTTGACTTTTCCGTGTCCTTTACAAACATTGCAAGGTTTTTCTATTATTTTACCTTCACCCTGACATGTATTACAAGTTTCCAGGGAAATAAAGGTAGAAAACTGATTTTGATTATAAACTCTTCTTGTTTGTCCTTGTCCATTGCATGTTGCACATTTTTTGGGAGATGTACCAGGAGAGGCGCCTGAGCCTGAGCATGTAGAACAGTTTTCAATTGAAGGAATCTGAATTTCTTGTTTATGTCCTTTTAGAACATCTTCCAAGGTCATATCAACTTCATATAAAAGGTCCCTTCCCCTAATTCGCCTGTCATTACTTCTTGTGTTAAATCCGAAAGGATCGCTGCGACCTCTGCTGCCGCCGCCCATTCTGCCAAATATCTGCTCAAAAATATCGCCTACACCACCAAATCCCATATCTTTAAAGATTTCAGCAAAGTTATCCTCAGAGCCTCTGAATACTTCTTCTGTTCCGACATGACCATAAGTATCATAGCGTTTACGTTTATCTTGATCTGACAAAACAGCATATGCTTCAGAAATTTCTTTAAATTTTTCTTCCGCTTCTGGGGACTTATTACGGTCGGGGTGGTATTTTAAAGCTAATTTTCTGTATGCGGACTTTATTTCATCTTTAGGTGCGTTTCTTGAAATACTCAATACTTCATAATAATCTCTTTTAGATGTCATCACAAATCATAAAAATAAATAGAGAATGAGAGTCACAATAGATCAATTACTGGTACTTGGATTGGACGTGCCAGAACTGGATTGTGATGGTTCTCCGGCATTGTGGTTAGGGTCATTTTCATTTGGAGGAACATTACCACCAGATTCTGCTGAACCGGTAGGGGAATTTGCAGCAGCAGCAGATTGATATGCAGCAACACTAATTTCACTAAGAGCATTCTTTAGGTCAGTTACCTTTGTTCTCATAGTATCAATACTGTTAGTTGAAATAGCCTCCCTTAATTCACTAATAAGTTTAGTTACCTTATCTTTTTGATCTGGGGTAACTTTATCTTTCAGGTCCTGATTAATCAGTTTATCTGCAGAATACAATAGATTATCAGACTCATTTTTCAACTGCGCTTCCTCTATCTTCTTTTTATCAATTTCAGCAAACTCCTCTGATTCTTTTTTCAATTTTTCTATTTCCTCCTTAGATAATTTTGTGCTTGCAGAGATAGTAATTTTGGCTTCCTTAGATGTTGCCAAATCCTTTGCAGTTACATTTAAAATTCCATTAGTATCTATATCAAATGTTACCTCAATTTGAGGAACGCCTCTAGGTGCAGGCGGTATGCCAGATAAATTAAACATACCCAGAGAAACACAGTCTGAAGCCATAGATCGTTCTCCCTGAACTACATGAATAGTTACCGCAGTTTGATAATCAGCAGCAGTTGTGAATACTTTGCTTTTTTTGGTAGGAATAGTGGTGTTACGTTCAATTAAAGCCTCTTTGAGTCCCCCCATGACCTCCACTCCAAGAGTTAGCGGAGTCACATCCACCAATAAAATATCTGTTGTTACCTCGCCAGAAATAATTGCCCCCTGTATTGCCGCGCCCAATGCTACTGCCTCCATTGGATCAACACCACCCTCAGGTTCTTTATTCATCACAGAACTTACAAATTGTTTAACTAATGGCATTCTAGTAGGTCCCCCTACCAAAATTATTTTCTCAATATCAGAGGTATTTAGTTTGGCATCTTTTAAGGCTTGCAACATTGGATTTCTACATTTTTCAACAATAGGCCTCATCAATTCCTCCAACTTAGCCCTTGTCAATGTTAAAATGAAATTCTTTGGCCCAGAAGCAGCATCATAAGCCAAGAAGGGCAAGTTTATTTCAGTAGTAACTATGTTAGACAGTTCGATTTTTGCTTTTTCAGTAGCTTCGCGAACCCTCATCATGGCTGCTTTATCATTTTTTATATCCAAACCAGACTGTTTTTTAAATTCGTTGACAAGATAATCTATTAATATATTATCCATATCGGTTCCTCCCAGTTGCGTATCCCCGGAGGTGCTTTTTACCTCAAATACACCCCCACCCATTTCCATAATGGTAACGTCTAAGGTTCCACCTCCAAGATCAAACACCATGATTTTGAGGTCTTTTTGAACCTTATCCAATCCAAAAGCAAGAGAGGCAGCTGTGGGTTCATTAATTATTCTTACTACCTCCAAACCAGCAATCTCGCCTGCGTCTTTTGTTGCTTGACGTTGATTGTCGTTGAAATAGGCAGGAGCAGTAATAACGGCTTTATCAACAGTATCACCAAGAAATGCCTCAGCATCCCTTTTAATTTTTTGTAGAATAAACGAGGAAATCTGTTGTGGGGTATACTCCTTCCCAAATACCCTAAATTTATAATCAGAACCCATTTTTCTTTTAGCAGCCATAACTGTACCTTCAGGATTGGAGAGCATTTGACGTCTTGCTGGTTCGCCAACCATTAATTGGCCATCTTTTGAAAAAGCAACGACGGACGGAAATGACTTTCCTCCAATTGAAGTACCTTCAGCAGCTTGAATTATTACAGGTTTTCCACCAACTAAAGTTGATGCAGCAGAGTTGCTGGTTCCAAGATCGATTCCTATTATCTTTCCCATTTAGATTTCATCTCCTTGTCCATTATTATTATTATTATCCATATTTTTAACTATCTTTTTAGAAACCTCAACTAAACTCGGGCGTAAAACCCGATCATTTAACAAATACCCCTTACGAATTTCTTTTGTGACAATGTTTTCCTTTACATCATCATCATCATCATCACTATAGGAAAATCCTATAATTTCATGAAGATTAGGGTTGAACGCATTATTTAGTGACTCTATTTCTTTAATGCCTTCTTTTTCCAGAAAGATATTGATATTCTTTAAGATACTTTCTAATCCTTCAAATATTGCGTTATCAATTTTCTTTTGTTTTATTGTGTCTATTGCTCGAATAAAGTCTTCCCGTATGTTGACAACTACGGACAATACATCGGCTTTAATGGACAGCATTTTCAAAGAGTTTTGTTTCTCTACATTCTTTCGAAAATTATCAAAATCGGCCAAACTATATTTTAGTTTGTTAAATGTATCACTATACAGACTACGATAATGCTCTAGCTCATTTTTAGTATTATTTAACTCATCCAAGATATCCTTAGCAGACCTATCAGTATTTATTGACGTTGATGGTGAATCAGAGTCCTTAGCAGACCTATCAGTATTTATTGACGTTGATGGTGAATCAGAGTCCTTAGCAGACCTATCAGTATTTATTGACGTTGATGGTGAATCAGAGTCCTTAGC
>JBKJYK010000205.1:0-2703 GCA_046715515.1 Candidatus Nitrosocosmicus sp. | reverse complement strand
GTACTCTAATATTTGAAAAGATAAAAATACATAAATAGTTATTAAAATACTATTTACAAATATCACTAGATTCAATACTAAACGCATCAATGAGATCATTATGAAATTATTTGAAAATATCATATTTCTCAAATAATTTATTATTACAATAACAAATCCAACAAAAAACAATACAGACGTAATAAAATATCTTCCACCCGGTATACATACTATCGAATTTTCAGCAAATTCCATAGATAATCCAATGTTTGCAGTATCTATTGGTCATGGTCTGTAAAGTATAATTTAGAAACAAGATAAGAGTTTATCTCTATTGAGAAAAATTTGAACTAAGCATATATTTGCCCTATAAAATGTTATCTTTATAATTGAAACAACCCCAAAAATATTGTTTATAGACCACATTTTTATTCAAAGGAATATACCTAACCGAATATTGTGATAAAAGGATTGTTATACAATTCATTATATCAGAATCCAATTTAACTTGATTAGTATCTACAATTATACAATATTGAAAAGCAAAAATCAATCTATTGGTTGAAATAATCTCAGATAGTATTAAAATAATTATTGCTAATTATTTTTTCATATTCTATAATAATACAAAATTCATAGACATATTATACAGCACATAAAAAATTAAACTGGTAATGAGTAAATGTATTATAGCCATTTGATCATTCTCGAGTAACGAAATAGCCCTTTTTTCTTGCTTGTATTACTATTTTTATTTGAATAATAAAAAATATAATTTAATAAATATAACAAAAGGTTATTGAGAGATAATTTATAAAATAATCTTTGTAATAAGATAAATACTTTGATAACCTATTTCTTTGAGTACATCATCTATGTCTAATATAGATTCGAAAATAGAGGTAGAAACTTCAACTTCTAATTTGGTTAGCAAAGTATATGAAAAAATGCAAAATAATGTTTTAAAGTTTAGAAAAGTTGTAAACCGACCACTTACAATATCTGAGAAGATTTTGATCGGACATTTAGATAAAAGTTTGAATCTGAGTTCGGAAGGTGGAGATGGTAATGAGGATGCACTAACTCCATCCAAAAGCTATGTTCTTTTGAATCCTGATAGAGTTGCGTTACAGGATGTTACGGGTCAAATGACTATTCTGCAATTTGTACAAGCTGGCCTAAATCAAACTGCCGTTCCAACAACAGTTCACTGTGATCACCTTATACAGGCCAGGGTTGGCAGTGAGTCAGATACAAAGGCTGCAATTTACGAAAACAACGAGGTGTTTCAGTTTTTAGAATCCGCATCAAGAAAATATGGGATAGGCTTTTGGAAACCCGGTGGGGGGATTATTCATCAGGTGGTTCTTGAAAACTATGCTTTCCCCGGCGGTCTTATGATTGGAACCGACTCACACACCCCAAATGCAGGTGGTCTTGGCATGATTGCAATTGGGGTAGGAGGCCTTGATGCAGCAGAAGTAATGGCAGACCTTCCATGGGAGTTACTTTATCCAAGGCGTATTGGTGTTTATTTGACAGGAAAGCTAAACGGCTGGGCATCTCCAAAGGACATTATACTGTATGTAGCCTCAAAGCTCACGGTTTCAGGCGGGACAAATGCAATAATAGAGTATTTTGGACCGGGGGCAAGAGCCGTCAGCTGTACAGGCAAAGCAACCATCACAAATATGGGTGCAGAGATTGGGGCCACATGTTCATTGTTTCCGTATGACAAAACAATGGAAACATATCTTATGGCAACAGGGCGAAAATCAATAGCGGATCTTGCTAACAAGCACATCGATTTACTGACTCAGGATCCGGAGATAGAAAAAGAAATAGGGGAAAATAAGGAAAATGCAATCAAATATTTTGACCAACTAATTGAAATCAACCTTTCAGAATTAGAGCCGTATATTGTGGGCCCTCATACACCAGATCTTGGAAGACCAATTTCAAAGATGGCAGAAGACTTGAAACACAACAAGTATGTGGATAAAATTTCGGTTAGCCTTATCGGAAGCTGCACAAATTCTTCATACGAGGATATGTCGCGTGCAGCGGACATAGCTAAACAGGCCAGGGAAAAGGGCATTAAAACTAAAACCCCATTGCAGGTTACACCTGGTTCTGAAAAGGTTCGAGCTACAATTGAAAGGGATGGGCAAATGCAGTTGCTCAAAGACATTGGTGCAAATGTGCTGGCAAATGCTTGTGGCCCTTGCATAGGACAATGGAACAGACCTGAGCTAAAGAAAGGTGAACCCAATACAATTGTTACATCCTATAATAGAAACTTTCCGGGAAGAAACGATGGAAGCAGGGAAACGATGAATTTTATCGGCAGCCCAGAGCTTGTTACAGCTATGGCACTAGCTGGAAGACTTTCATTCAATCCAATCACGGACACATTAATTGCAAGTGATGGAACGGAGTTTAAGCTAAATCCGCCCCAGACAGCACCCGAGGTTCCAGTAAATGGATTTAAGGAAACACTTGACACATATGTTCCACCATCTGGAGATCCTGACCGCATTGAAATAATGGTTAATAAGAACAGCAGCAGATTGCAATTACTCCAACCATTTGAAAAATGGGACGGCAAGGATTTTGAGAAATTGCCAATATTGGCAAAAGCAAAAGGAAAATGCACAACAGACCATATTTCACCAGCCGGACCTTGGTTAATGTATAGGGGGCATTTAGACAAACTAAGTGATA
>JBKJYK010000204.1:0-4395 GCA_046715515.1 Candidatus Nitrosocosmicus sp. | reverse complement strand
GTTTTTCGAGTATGCCCTGATCCCCTATCGGACTGGATAGCGATGACGATATGTATCCAGTGTTTTTTGTCAACCTTTCCAAAAAGATAGAAAAGGTCTCTGCCACACCCATTGAAATCCTGTATTTGTCCCAATACCCATTTGTTGTGTCTATGGAGATGGCATGCATGGCATGCCCGGTTTCATGGAAACATGCCTGAAGGTCAAAATATGGGCTCTCTTTCTTGTACAGCACCCTTATGTCATCAGGGATTTTCACAAAGAAGCATATTGGTGATGGGTATTTGTCTTTCCTGTCTTCGGTGTCAAAATGGATTTTGGATAGGTCAAACTCCATATTTGCCAATATCTTTTTGACTTCGTCAAGTGGCTCTGTTTTTTGGAAACTGCCATCCATGTCCGAATAGGCCCTGTTTCTAAAATAATAAAAGTCATCATAATACTCTGGCTCTTTGCCAAGGATTTCCTTGCCAATATCAGCTAACGCGTCCCTGAATGGTTTTTTTGCCCTCTGGCCCATCGATTTTACAAACTCCACCAGTTTTTCATATGATATGTTTTCGTTTTCCAGGTAAGCAGAAACTGGGTCCAGTTCACCGTTCGGCTCTTTTTCACCCCCATCTTTGATGCCATGTGCGTTTTCCCGGTATGCTTGCTTTATTGCTGAAAACCTGTTCTCCACAGTTGGTGCTATGTGTTTGGTTTTTTCAATAAACTCGTCAAACACATCCTTTCGGCTTTGGGGCTCTTTCTCAAGGCTGTTGAACTGTCTCCAGGTGCTCCAGTTTACCGGGTAACCATTGAACATGTGCCTTGAGGAGGTAATCTTTGTGTTTCTGGCATTGTGCAATTCCAGCTCAAGGCCCTTTGTTTGGGAGTAGGCAATGTCCTCTATTGCTCCAAGAAAAAGGGGCCTTGGTTGAGAAAAAAACTCTATAAAGATGCCGGAGTTTCTTATTTTCATTTGTGCAAGCTGCTCTATCAGTTTTTCATTGTAATTGAGGCCTGAATATTGCTTGTACTCTTCGTCTGTTTGTGAAATATAGATAAGCTCATCTAGTTCGCACCAATGATTTAGGTTCATTATAACATACAATTAATGCTCTAGGGCATTTTATATTATCAGTATGGGTTATAGACATTAGCCATAACACAGGTGGAAGCCAGTGCCACACTTCTGTTCCCAGTGCACCAAAAATAACACAAGTCGTGGTAAATGTAAAAAACATCATAAATTCATTTGGTATCCACTAGCGCAAATGCGCTACTTTGACAATGTTATGGCTATCCATGTAACACACCATGTAACCATCTCTATGCGGTACTCGTATGCTTGGGGTTTATTGTTGGCTGCGGTAGAAAATCCCCTAATTGTTTATGGACATCGATATCAAAACCAAGGTAAAACACATTGTTGCTCAAAATTAACCAAAATCACAACTACATATGATTCCAAGCACCAGCACCAGCACCAGCACCAGCACCAGCACTATAGCCAATATATATGGCAGTGGCAGAGCAGTTACTCGAATCTTTGAGTATCAAAATCCAAAATATAACGGCGGCCGGCAATCCCACAACAATAAAACTATACCGATATTTATGTGGCTTTTGATTCAGAAGCCATAACCAAAACACCATCGATCATGCTACTAGGGGTTTTGAACTATAACCTGCATCACGACAATCACAGTATAATTACAGCAATCAAGACGAGTATAAATAAAGGTGCAGTAATTAACATAAGGCAGATAAAAAAAGGTGGCAATAAGCGTCGAGAACGCAGTGTCCAAAAAGAAAATCATCACAGGCATGCTGATGATGCTGGGCATTACCCAATAACAACAATTCTGCTGCCTTTTCCATTTAGCACACTGCTTTACCTGATAATATCAATATTCGTCCTGGCCAAATTCTGGAGCAGATCAAAACGCCCAATTACGTTATTGTTGTTGGCGATTTTGGGAATCAACTTTGCTGTTGCGTTTTTAATGCCGTTTCCCTTTTCCCTCTTGCCTAGCTTTGCAATCGGTTATTTTGTTATTGATGCTTGGTTAAACCGCAAGAAAAGGAATGGCAACCAACAATGAACATTAATTTTGAAAATATTGGGAGAAAAAAGACCAGATGCATATAGCTTCCACAAGATTTCATATAGGGTTATGGTGCACCATATTACTACTCATGGACACCCAGAAAGTGTTGGTGTGGACCACAGCCACATATTTTCAACAATTTGTCCCTGCTGCTTCTGCTTCTGCTTCTGATTCTGCTCCTACAATGACACAGAAATACACTAATTCAGAAACCACAGCATAACCAATATGAACAGCGTTTTTGACACAGACTCAATATTGTCAAAACTAGACCAAGCAAGTGCGGACACATATTTTTTAGGCTTTTTGCAAACCAATAGCTTTGAGGCAGGGCTGCTCAGGCTAAATCCGGGGGAAAAGGACACACAGGGACCACACTCGGCAGACGAGATTTACTTTGTCATAGAAGGGGATGGTTATATTCAGATTCAGAACAAGAGCCACAGCATAAAAAAGGGCTCTTGTGTTTTCGTTCCATGCAAAACAAAGCACCGTTTCCATGGAAACAGGGAACGGCTTGTGGTTCTGTACGTTTTCAATAACCGTTGATATAGTGTTTTGTTGGTACGCAATTTAGTCCGTCTTGTTTTAATGATTCCCCTTTTTCAACTGGCTCATGGATAAGATGTTCTTTTTGTAAAGGAGAAAATTTCTTTTTTCACATTGGATTGACTATTGTGCTTATTGTTAAGATTAGTGCTTTGTCCTTTTGTCCACCTCCTTTATTTGTATACACAGCTCATACCCATCCAGTTGGCCAGGCATCTCGATGTCAGGGACAAGCAGAAAATAAAAATTAGGCTGAAAAGAGGTTGAAGCCAATATGAGTTTATTAAAGTCACGAACTTCAATCATTCATTTTTTAAAATACCTTTTAGCAAAAGGCAAGGCCAGGTTTATCACCTACAACCATAGTTATTTGCTTTCTTTTTCAATTAACATGCTACGCCTTCTATTTGCTAGATAGCATGGGTATGATATTACTCAAAGGCAAACCAGAAGTGAAATCTGTTCAATAAGTTCTCCATTATTTTATAATAATAATTCTGCACAAAGAGCCCTAATGTTCTTGGAATGTCAAGACGAAGAAGCAGGTTTTTAATTTTTATATATGCATAAACGTCAAAAAAAGATCGCATTATCCACTTATTTAAAACAGTTTGATTTGACATAATCAAGACAAAAGAAAAAAGGATCTTGTAGTTTTATAGATCTGGTTAATCTACAAGGAGATGGGGCCTATCCTACAAGGTCCTTTTTTCATTCCTCCATTTCTATCCAGGATATAGATCTGATGGAATATCATGAAGGAAGGAACATGGCCAAATACTTTGTTTCCATCCCTTTTTTAGGGGACTAGAGTTTTTTGGTTATTTTCATTACATTCAAAATATCTAATAAAATTATCGGTTTTTTAGGCAAATAAATACATTACCAAAAAAATTATAAAAAACTTACAGGTTTATCTTGATAAAATTATAAAATTTGAACAAATGATTTTGCATACTAATTTAATTAATTTGTATAATTTATTTCTCTAGATGGATATATTGTTTAGTTTATTGTGGCTTAAAAGAAAGAGGAAAAGAAGAGAATGCCTAGAATTACAATGGTGGCAAATACGCACAACAAAATTTACAGTGACTACAAGATAGAGCAAAAACATAACGCAGGGATACACAAAGAGCACCTTGATTACAATTCAATATTATAAAATGGCACTGTTCATTTAACGAAATTTTATAGCTTAAAGTTGCACTATTTTGTTTGGATAGACGATATAAAACAACTTCGATGTAAATAAGCTAAGTTTGTATCTGCACTTTTTAACGTCTATCGCCAAGTATAAAGCCTTATAGATCGTCTTGCTTTAATCTGAACTATTTGGTTTAGGTATCTCTGTAATTAGAAATAATTAAAAAAGATCAGGCAATTATTACTTATATTTTCCATATACCTTACTACGGACAAATATTGTATAAACCCAAAAAATGCATATTATAAAATAATCCCATGTCATTACTGTTCACGCAATTATTGTGCATTGACATCTTTTTCTGCATTTTGAAGACATTGTTCTCTTCAATATCATTATATTAATGTAGCTGTAGAGGTTGCATTAGTTGTAGAGGTTGCATTAGTTGTAGAGGTTAAAGCGCTTTTAGGTGTTATAATATCTGCATTAGTTGTAGTAGAGGTTGAGTTGAATTGAGGAGCTGTAGAGGTTAAAGCGCTTTTAGGTGTTATAATATCTGCATTAGTTGTAGTAGAGGTTGAGATGAATTGAGGAGCTGTAGAG
>JBKJYK010000203.1:0-13048 GCA_046715515.1 Candidatus Nitrosocosmicus sp. | reverse complement strand
TGGCTGTTTGCAGTGATTGTTCCTGGTAACTGTTAACAATGTTATTGTACCGTGGAATTTGGTTTCTTGACTCGTCTATTGACCTGCTGATGTTGTCTTTGGTTTGGTCAAGTGACCTGTTTATTGATTCACTCAAATCATTAGAGTTTTGGTTGTTATTTGCATTGGTATTGGTTTCATATGTATATTTTGAGAATCCTGAGTTGTTGCTTGCTGATGTTGTTGTTGAATTGTCAGTTTTAGTTGTAATCATTATCTATTGGTTAAACTATTATATAAACCTAGGTATTGTATGGAATTTAAAGCCTTTTAATACCAAATAATAAGAATTGTAGTGGTTCATCAAAAATCAAGATGCAATTTAACTGTTAACTATTTTTTTAGTGATGTTGTATTCGCCTATCATTTGGAAGAAAAAATTCAAACTGTGGCCAACCTATCTATGGCCATATCGATGTATTCTTTATCAATCTCAAATCCAACAAAAGAAACCCCCAATTTGGCTGATGCAACTGCAGTTGAGCCAATGCCTAAGAAGGGATCCATAACCAACATTTTTTCTTTTAATCCGTGCAAATTGATGCACATTTCAGGCAATTTTATTGGAAATGTAGCGGGATGGGGTCTTTCCCTTCTCATCTGAATGGTATCATAGGGAATAAACCAGGTATTGCCCCTATCCCTTTTATCCTGCTTGGCTTGTTTCCAACGTCCTATATTAGATTTGTCTTGATACGGCACGCCAACAGACAATTTATCAAGAATTGATCTGCCATTCTTGGTAAAATGAAATATATATTCATGGCAATCATTTAGGAACCGATTACTAACTATCGGTTTAAAATGACCAACCGCCACATCAGCAACGATATTTGGATATTTGCCTACATCTTGTTTATTGATAGCAATAGATTTTATCCAATGGATGACATTTTGTAAAATGAAATCTTTTCTAATAACATTTGCCACATCCCAGGCAACCCATTGATTTTTAGGCTTATTGCCCATATTCAAAAAAAATGAACCGTCATCTTTAAGGACAGTTTTAATTAGGCGGCCTATCCGTTCTAACCAATCAAGATATTTATCCTGTGGCATTTCATCGTCATATCTGTTGTAGTTTATCCCCATGTTATATGGAGGAGAGGTTACAACAACATCTATTGAGTCGGGTTTAACATTTTCCCTGATGCCCCTTAAACAATCTTTGTGAAATATTTCAACAGTAGAGCCATTTTCTCTTGTGATTGTTTTATAAGGCAGTTTTGAAGAAGGCTCCTGATAGGTCAATATTTTCACTAGATTGTACGCACATATACAATTAACCCCTTTTGAAAAATGGTTGTAAAAATATTTAACTAAAAGAATTATGCAAAAAAATTAAATTTACTAACGAGTTTTTAAAACTAAATTCAGACAACAATAAATAAAATATAATTCATTGTATTCTGATTTTAAAGAATTCCACCATTAACTTGACCACAGAATTAATGATATGCAGCAAAAGGCAACATAATTAGCATCAAACCATCTGAAAAAATAAGATATTAGAAGATGTCATAAGTAATGGTATAACACATAAATCGATAAAGGAATAACAATAATTACAGCAAAATGCTCAAGTCCAGGTAACTCTTAAAAGAAGTGTATGTATGTCAATAGAGTCATGAGTTTAGAAAAGGTATCTTCATTTGCACCACTACCAATACGGGTAATGGCAGGAATCGCATTCATAATTCATGGTATGCCAAAATTTGAAAATATTCAAGATACTCAAGGATTTTTTGGATCAGTGGGTTTGCCACCTGATCTTGCATTACCTATAGCATTGTTAGAGGTGATAGGAGGAATTGCATTGATACTTGGCATATTTACCAGAATAACCTCAATTTTGTTTGTTATTGAGATGTCTCTTGCAATCTTAATAGTAAAAGCAGACAATGGATTTACAGGACAAATGGGTTATGAAGTTGATCTATTGCTAATGTCTATTGCGATTAGCTTATTACTGTCAGGTCCAGGACGAATATCAATAGAAAGAGACATATTAAAAAGAGAAATCTTTCCAAAAGCAAATTACAAGCAAAAGCAAGTTAACGCAAAATAACATACATTTTTATTTTTTTTGGAATAAATCTATAAAGTATCAATTAGTTTAATGTAATGAAATCATCTTTTATTATATGGCGTTATCAAAATCGTGGCTCAACAAATTAAATAATATCCCTAAAAAGCAAATATTCCCAATAACTCTTTCATAAGGCATGCTTTTGCACAATCTAAATATGCCTTTGACAAGAATTTCCCCAGTATAAAAAATATTTGTGCATAAAAACAACATAAAGGTCAAATGCGACAAGTCAAGTAATAACCCATCAAAGATTTACTGAAAAAAGTCTATTAACATTTATCTTATTTTTTGTTTGTCTTATGAATAGCAGGCAAAAACACCAAGATAGAAGATAAAAATCAGACTATTCCAAGACCGCAACAACATCATTTCTAGAAATACTCTGACCCTCCTTTACCTTTAACTCTTTGATAATGCCATCTCTAGGGGACTTTATAGCTACCTGCATTTTCATGGATTCCAAAACTACAATGTTATCGCCCTTTTTAACAGAATCACCCTTGTTTATTGAAATAGATATCACCCTTCCCGGAATTTGACTTGAAATGGAATTCAGGGATGAACCACCTCCACCTCCACCTCGGCCAGCTGCCTTTTCTATGATTTCGGCCAACTTTGAGTGTTTTTTTAATGTTAACGGGTTTCCGTTTAGTAAAATCTTCAAGTCAGTGCTTGTGGACTCAAGCACCCTTATTTCATAAAAAGAGTTATCAAAGATAAACTCAAGGGAATTGCTTGTAAAGTTAATTAATTTAAGTACATATTTTTTGTCATCAATCCTTAAAATTAAATTATTGTTTTTATCAAACTCAACAATTTCGCCATGAAAAATTGTCTTGATATCGTCAGATTTAATTTCCATTAGTAAGCTACCCCACTATATTTCCAGTTGCTCGTATTTGCATTATTCAGATTTTTTCTAGCAGCGTTGGTAAAAGTAGAAGTCGGAGCAGAAGTGGAGGACCCATTGTTCATGTTGCCTTTTATGTATTCAGAATAGAGCATGACGGCAGCTACTCCAGGCAGAATTTTTGTTTTGTGATTGAATTTATTTTTTATCTCGCTATTCATTTTGTCTATTATCGAAAATCGGTCAAGATAGTCGGTAGAAAGATCACCATTGATGAAATAGCTATCGTTCATTATGGTCTTGTACAATGGAATAGTAGTATTTATCCCATCAATTATAAATTCATCCAATGCATTACGCATTCTCCTTCTAGATTCATCAAACGTAGAGCCCCAGGTTATCAGCTTGGCTACCAGGGAATCATAGAATCCAGATACGGTGCACCCAGGATAAAGGTAAGTGTCAACCCTTACACCAGGTCCATATGGTAAATTACAATATGGTACTTTTCCGATGGAGGGAGCAAACTCATAAAGTGGATCTTCTGCATTTATTCTGCATTCTAAAGCGCAACCATTTAACATTAAATCTTCCTGTTTAAACGGTAATTCTTCCTCGTTTGCAACTGAGATCTGAAGTTTTACTAGATCTGTTCCCGTAACCAATTCTGTTACAGGATGTTCAACCTGCAGCCTAGAGTTTATCTCTATAAAGTAAAAATTCCCATCAGGGTCACGTAGAAATTCAGCAGTTCCAGCATTCAAATAATCAACCGCTATGGCAGCTTTTTTTGCTATCTCCCCCACCTCGTTTCTTTTCTCGGCCGTCATTACTGGGGATGGCGACATTTCAATTAGTTTTTGGTGTCTTCGCTGGATTGAGCACTCTCTTTCGAATAGGTGTCTAGTGTTGCCACTCAAGTCGCGGATTAGCTGAAATTCTATATGCCTGATTTTCTCCAGAAACTTTTCAACAAAAAGTGCAGATTTACCAAACGCAGCCTTTGACTCTGCAGAGGCCATCTCAAATTCCTGCCTCAACTCTTGTTCGTTATGAGCGAGTCTGATTCCTCTGCCACCCCCACCAAATGCAGATTTTAACAAAATAGGATACTTTGCCTCAGCTGCAATTTCTACTGCCTCCTCCACATCTTCGACTACACCGTCACTGCCCGGCACTGTAGGGACACCGGCTTTTTTCATAATTTCTTTGCATTTCATTTTGTCACCCGTTAACTCCATTGCATGGCTTTTTGGACCTATGAATATGATATTATTTTTTTCGCATAACCCTGCAAATGTTTCATTTTCAGAAAGAAAACCATAGCCAGGATGAATTGCATCCACACCAGCTGAAATTGCAATTTCAATAATTTTGTTCATGTTTAGATAACTTTGAGTAGGCGAAGCAGGTCCAACATGATATGTTTCATCCGATCGTTTTACATGTATAGAGCTTGTATCCTCGTCTGAGAATATTGATACAGATTTAATTTCCATTTCCTTGCATGCCCTTATTACACGTAACGCAATTTCGCCCCTATTTGCAATCAATATGCTATTAATTCGTTTAGACAAATCAAATCAACCCCTTTTACCTATAGGTTTATATTTCCATGTTTTTTCCATGGACGATTTTCCTTTTTGCTAGACAATACATTCAAGGCATTTATAATCACAGGACGTGTTTCCATTGGATCTATAACTAAATCAATTGTACCCCTTTCGGCAGCAATGTACGGGTTTGCGAATTTATTTCGATACTCTTTAGCAAGGTTTTTCTTTATCTCTACTGCATCCGGAGAATTTTTAAGGTTTTTTCTATGCATAATGGTGATTGCAGCCTCAGGTCCCAAAACAGCAATTTCCGCTGTGGGCCAAGCATAATTAACATCGGTGCCTAAATTCTTGCTACCCATGGCAATATATGCGCCACCATATGCTTTCCCTACAATGCATGTTATTTTGGGAACTGTTGCCTCACAATAGGCAAACAGCAACTTACTACCGTGTCTTATAATTCCATTGTGTTCTTGGTCTGCACCGGGCAAGTAACCGGGAGTATCAACAATTGTTATTATGGGTATATTAAAAGAATCACAAAAGCGAATAAACCTTGCGGCTTTGTTAGAGGAATGAATATCCAAAGCACCTGCCAAAAACAATGGCTGATTTGCAATTAGTCCCACTGACCTTCCACCCATTCTGGCAAAACCGACAACTATGTTTTCTGCAAACAGTTCGTGTATTTCAAAAAATCTACCCTCATCCACTATTTTGTTGATTATCTCCTTGATATCATATGGATGATATGGATTCTCAGGCAAGATATTGACAAGCTTTTGATCAACTCTATTAAAATCATCGACATTATCTGCTGCCAATGCGGGTTCTTCCCTGTTGTTTTGTGGTATGTATGACAACAACGTTTTAATTTTATCCATGCAATCAATTTCATCTTTGGCTATAAGGTGTGCTACACCAGATTTTGTTGCATGTGTTTTTGCTCCCCCTAATTCTTCAAACGTTACCTCCTGACTTAAAACCTGTTTAACAACTTCAGGTCCTGTTACAAACATCTGTCCTACGTTTTCAACCATTATAACAAAATCAGTCATAGCAGGAGAATAAACCGCACCTCCGGCACAGGGTCCTATGCTAGCGGTTATTTGAGGTACAACACCTGATGCAAGGGCATTTTTTAGGAAAATATCGCCATAACCATCCAAACTAGAAACACCCTCCTGGATTCTAGCCCCTCCAGAATCCAAAATTCCAATAACCGGACATCCAACTTTCATAGCATGACTCATAACTTTTGACACCTTCTTTCCGGCCATTTCCCCTAATGATCCTCCTAAAACAGTAAAGTCATAAACATACACAAATACCTGTCTACCATTGACAGTTCCAAAGCCTGTAATCAGTCCATCTCCATAGAATTTTTTTAGCTCTGGATCATCACTTCTATGGGTTACAAATTTATCAAGTTCGGTAAAAGAGTTAGAATCCAACAAAAGGTTTATTCTTTCACGAGCTGTTAATTTGCCCTTAGAATGCTGGGAATCAATTTTATCTTCGCCACCACCAGATTCCGCAGTTAATTTACGCTCATAAAATTGTTTTAGTTTTTCCTCATGCATATAATATATTTTTTATCCCCGATATTATTTAATATAGACTTTGCGATAAACATTTAATATTTATCACAATTAAAAGAAGATGACACAGTTAGTCAGTTATTCTTATGTTTTGTCATGTACTTCACGCAGGCCATTTCTGCCGCCTTGCGCTCGCCTAAAGTAATTCTGACTGTTATTATAATTATCATACATTGATTCCAATGCTTCTATTTCCATCTTTACAAAATCCATTTCAGCTTTTGAGGAGTCATTGTTATTCTGCAATTTTTGCAATTTTTGTGTTTTTTCTATCCAGGTTTTGCTTACAATAAACTCATATTCACTTGACAAATGACTCAAAGTTTTGAGAAATTGTATGGCATTTAATCTTTTGTTTTATTTTTTTTTTGTTTTTCTAGTTCCGGATTGAGAAAAAAAACAAAACACCATAAAATCATTTATTTACTTAAAATCCATAAATGCATTCACAAATCTCCTTTCATAATTCTCATATGAATCCTTACTGGGGTTCTCAAGGCAATCAAAGCAGTAAAGTATATCATAATTACTATTATACCCTTCACTCAATTTTAATAGTGACATGACTAATTCATTATTAAAATCCACATAACTATTGCAAATAAAGCACTTTACCTTTTTCTCCCTTTTTCTGCCAAGAATGCCGCTGTTGATACCACTACTGCTGCTCCTACCGCCAATACGACTACCCATATCTACACGGTCAATATTATTCTCAGTGTTGCCATCTTTTTTTTGTAGGCCAATGTTTTTGTTTATAGCCCCATCCAAAGTCATCGAACCTGAGTTATCTGAAGATAATTCCCCATTAGCAGAAGAAGGGGATAGCAATGAATCATAACAAGATTCATGAAGGATCGATTTAGAACCCTTAGACCAATATCCATATTCTCCGGAGCTTAATCTCTTTTTACAATACACACAAACTCCGCTGAATTTTATGGAAATTTTTATCCAACCACCAGTTGCTGACAAAATGTCTTCTTTATTCATTGTTTACAAAATTAAAAGGGTGCAAAAAAGATAAAAATATTGTTTTATAACCTCGGGGCATTGTTGGCTTTAGCACAAGTACATTAACAAAATTAGATGTATCATCTTTTTTTTAATCTTTCCTGCTCTTTTGATATTATTTCATTTATCTTATCGTCATCCGGGCTGTTGAAAATAACATTGCCACTATAATGAAGATCTTTTAAAATATACATCATGGGTAAAAGATAATACATTCCAATATCACTTGAGTTGGTATGAAAAATGTGGGATAATGTTTTACCCAGCATTCTTGTTGATTGGCCTCTAATGAATATTGAGCCTATCAAGGGAAATGGGATATTGTATTGACTGTATTTTACACTAACACCTCGTGTAGCATAGAACAATTTTGAAACAAGCACATCATTAGCATATCTTAACAAATGCCAATTTCGTTTTTTAAAGATTTTGTTAACATACAAATCGACTTCAGAAAGTCTGTCCAATATTTTTGCCATATCCGTGATAGATATTCTTTTTTCATTGGCAACAATGCTAGAAAATAAAGCATATACTATATCTCTTGCCCTCTCATCGGGGGAGGAACCAAATCTAGGTGATGTGTAAATGACATCCGATTGAAATAAAATAGTTTTTGCCTGGGAAAGATGTTCTGCAGAAAAAAATAGATTAACACCATCCTCTACAGATAAATCTTGAGACATTGTCTTAAAAGAGTCATATTTGCCTTGTAGTTTTGTTTGGACAAGGTTTAGCAAAGATCGTATGTCACCCCTGCTTTTTTCAATTAACTTTAACTTTTCATCAAGGTCTAGATTTAGGTTCTCCTTTTTGAGAAGGTTATGGAGCAAAAGATAACAAGAGAAAGGAGACAATGGCAAAAACTCCACCATTTTGCAATTTTTAATCAATTCTTTCATCTTGGAGTTTTTTGAGTTGGCGGCCATGATGATAGGAATGTTAGAATTTTTTATTGTGGTAATCAGAAACGATAACCCACCATAATCATCTCGGCCAGAAATCCCATCCACCTCATCTAAAAACAATAATGATTTTTTCCCAAAAATGCTAGAATTGCTTAGTAAAGGCTGTACTATAGATTCAAGGTTAACTTTATTTCGAAAATCACTTGCGTTTAGCTCAACCAAATCATAATCTAAAAAATTAGCCATTGACGTAACAAAAGAGGTTTTTCCAGTCCCGGGGGGACCAATTAGGATAAGGGGCTTTGTGCCTTTTATCCAGGTCTTAATCCACTTGAGAACATCCAATCTCGATCTCTCATTTCCAATAAACCCACCTATGGTGTTAAATCGGTATTTCTCAGACCACATAACACATTCTCATAATTTCAAAGGCTAATGATCTTTTTATCGATATCTTTTTGGATTTTAGATAAAAGATCTGCCCTATGAGATAAAAGATCTTGATACCAAAATTCATTATAATGACTTACTGTCAAAAACAGAAAACCAAGGAAAGGTTTAACTTCAAAATCGTCGTCGAGCATATTAAGGGCTGAATACGCCTCAGAAAGATAAGAATAACTTTTATCCAAAGTCAATTTAAAGCCCTTTTTGACATTCCCAGTAGTAACGGAATAAAACAAAGGCCAAGAGGGAGACTTTATTCCATTAGTAACAATAACATCCTGAATCTCATTGCCACAGCCAACACATTCAGCAGCTTTTGCCATACCAATATAATAGATTTCTGAAAGAGGTTTTTGGTTTAAACTCATGTTTTTTCCGGCAGTACCAAGTATAGATCGGTATTTTTTATAGCTTTGTTCTAGGTTTTCGTATGTCAACTCTTTGATACCCACCTTCATTTCATAATCAAGCTGTTGCCCATCTAGGGCATCTTTGAAGCCGATTCCAAATTCACGGTAAATATCAGGTCCCACATTTGAAATTTTTTGTTTTGCAAGCCGTAAAATATATGGGTTTAAATATTTATAATCATCCAAATACTCCACATCTTCGTCTTTATCCAAAATCCTATCCATAGGCTCACTCAAATCTATTGCAATCACATGTCCATCTATAACAGAATTACGTTGCTTTAAAAGAGAAGGATCCTTTTTATAATTTACAAATCCATCATACAAGGCATAAAAAACAGGAAAGGTCATTTTTACAAAGTTTGAATTGAGTATCCTCTTTATTCGGTCAATCAGGTAATCATCTTTTAATAAGTTGTTTTTGATCCTTGCAAAATCTTTAGGATCAAGTCTAAGATCTTCCGATCCCCCTATATCATTTATAAATTCATCATGGGTAGAAAGCGGTGTAGAATCAGAACTCAACAAACCATAAATATCATTTTGAAAACGCAAAACAAATGCATCGTACTCCTTTTTTGACAAATCAACATATTTTTTAAATTGCAAATAGCCCTTATCTTTAAGGATTCCCTTTTTTAAGATTTTCCTTCCGGAAGAGGTTTTTAGAAGATTAGTTTTGTTGAATGTAAAATCATCTTTATTGTTGATCATGAATAATAACCCGATGTTCAGAAATACAAAAACACATAAAAACAAATAAGAGAGGTAAAAACAGCAGCGTTAGTGTTCTGTTTGTGTTATCGTGACGACATGGCAATTCGCTCTTGTTCGTTTTTCTTCTTTATTGCATAGCTGTTCATATCGCTATTGGATGCCAAAATAATTTCTTTTGCCAACACTTCTTCAATTGAGTGAGGGTTAGAATAGGTTGAAATTCGTACACCTTCGGCTATAAATCTTAAAGCAAGATCAACCCTTCGCAAAGGCGATACATCTACAGAAACATGGTATACGGTCCCACCATAAACTATACGGGTTGTGTCCTCATTTGGAGCTACGTTTTCGATTGCGCGTACCAGCAACTCTACAGGATTTTTACCGGTTTCCAAGTATATGATATCAAGGGCTGCTTTTATGAAATTGATAATTCGGGCTTTCTTCCCACCCATTCTTCCAGTGTTTTTTGCATATCTTTTACCAAAATGCATTAACTTATTTGTTAAACGTTCAATTATGTGAACTTCAGATTTTTTCAATCGCTGATGTTCGTGTCGGCCAAAGGTTATAGGGATGGTCATAAAAGGTTTTATAAGAATGACATTTTTTAGTCCTTCATCGGCAATTTCTATTTCGCTTGTATCCCATTTATTAAATAGCAATACATTAGTTTGCTCTTTTCCACTCATTTGTTATCGCCTTGGTTTTTCCTTTCTACCTAGAACTAATTGGTTAAGTGAAACGCCATTAACCTTGAAGACTTGCCATCTAACTCCGGGAATATCACCCATAGCACCACCCATTGAACCCCCAATACCTTCCAGAATCACTTCATCATGTTCATCAACAAAATTTAATGCACCGTCTCGTGGGAGAAAAGCTGTTATGGATTTGCCATTTTTAATTAATTGAACACGAACACATTTTCTTACTGCAGAATTAGGCTGTTTTGATTCAATGCCTACCTTCTCCAACACAATACCTCTTGCTTGTGGAGAGCCTTCAAACGGATTAGCTTTTTTGTCAAGCACAAGCATTCTTCTTTTATAATAATGGTTGGACCATCTTTGACGTTTTCGCTTAGCTTTTAAAACTCTACCTGAAAATAATCCTAATGGAGATTTACTCAATAGATATCACATATTTTCACTTTTAATTAATTGTTCCGGACTTAAAATTAAAACATTTGTCATGTTAAAATATCGTTTGGCGAGAATTCTGGCTTTATCAACATTTCTCCCATCCTTCCCAACTATAATTCCCTTTTTCCTCATATCCACCACAACAATGGCATTTTTTGTACCATCCAATCGCTCATTAATTTTAATATCTTGTATAAAATCAGAATTAAAAATATTTTTAATAAAATTAACAGGATTTTCAGAATATTCAACCAATTCTATTTTTTTTGGTATCACATTTTGCAGTTGTTTGATATTTGAACCGCCTTTACCTATTGCCATTCCCATTTGACCTTTGTGAACAACAAAAATTACCCGGTCTGCCTTGTCATCAATAATGCAATCTCTGGCTACTGCAGTAGTAACCGTCTGAAATAAAGATAGGAAACTAAACTCATCAGGTGTTAATTTAATTTTCTCACTCAAAACCCATACACCATTTATAACATAAGAGAGACTCTTTCAAGTATAAATAAGTCTCTTTTCCAAATCCCAGTTTAAGTTTATTTTCCAAAACACAAGAAGCGTTATTAGTTTATTGCCTTATAACCATCAAAAAAAAAGGAAGAAAAATAACAAAATAAAATAAAACTCAAGCAATATTAATTGTAGAGTGATATAGTCATAAATGAGGAATAAAAAGAAAAGAAGAAGAAAAATTGTTTTGTGACTGTTAGCTCAAAATGGAGTGGACATCTTCTTCAGAGACATTTTTTAGTGATACAATGCTTGTCCTATAAGATAAACCGCACAAACGGCCAAGCAAGGTGGAATTGCCGGGAAAATTATATAATGAAATATTGCTTTCCTCAGATAATTTTTTCACTTTTTCTAAAGAGTCAACAGGAAGTGATGTTGATGTCAGAATAAGGTTGGTTCCTTTCATGTACTGAAACACCTCTTTTGTACCAGTCCTTATTTTGTCATTTGTTACTGATTCTTTAAGGACTTTTCTTAGTTTTTTTTCATTCATGGATATCTATTCCTTGACACTCATATATAGATCAATCATTCCAGTGCCCACAGGTACAGTTGCCCCGACAATTACATTTTCCGTAACCCCTCTCAATGGCTCTACCTGTCCTTCAAGTGAAGCTTTTGCTATGGTAGGAACAGTAATTTCAAATGCAGCTCTTGCTAAAACAGAGGTTTTTGTTCCAGCAATTCCATGTCGTCCAATTTGTTGTAGATAGCCTTTTGATGTCATCAAATCTGCAACCAACATGATGTGTCTTATGTCAACTTCTAAACCTTGTTCTTCCAAAGTGTTTGTTATTTCCTTAACAAGGGCAGTCCTAGCAGCTTCTATTCCGAGGGTTTGCCAAATTTCAAAAACATTGTTTGTGGCAATCCTAGATAAATCAACACCATCCACTAGAATCACCTTAGCCAGGTTGGAACCTGATGTTTGAATTACCCATTCCTCGTTTTGCTTTACAATAGTGACTCTTTCAATATCGGGAACTCCTTTAACTCTACCATTCAATAGTTTGTTTCTTAGTGTTAACAGAGTTTGAGCATCGGGTTCTTCGGATAGTGATATACGTATTATAAAGCTATTTTCATCTACCGAGATGTCATATCTTTTTTTAGAGCTTTTTAATACTTCCTGTATTTCGCTCATGTCAGTTCCTCTATCAGCTATTTTTTTCTCAGAAAAATTAAAGGTCAAAACACCACTGTAATCGGTATCCACTTTATTGACCAAATCAGAAATCCTAGTAAAAATAATTCTCTTTGCTACCTCAAGTGCCTTTTCTCTTGACAATCGGTGATCCTCATCTAGGTAAATATCCATTGTTGGGGTGACGGGTTTTTTTCTTGCATCAACTAGTTCAATCAATCTAGGCAACCCCAGTGTAACATTTCTTTCTTTAACACCAGCAAAATGAAAAGTCCTAAGGGTCATCTGGGTTCCAGGCTCTCCTATTGATTGGGCGGTTACTACACCAACAGCCTCCCCAGGCTCCACCTTTGCCCTTTCAAACAAATCAATAATCTTTTGTACAACTTTTTTTACTCCTGATGTGCTTACTGGATAGTTTGATAACGCATTTTTAATGTCTGAATGCAATTTGGGGTTCATTTTATCTTGGAGCCTTCCCAAAATTTCTTTTATCTCGCTTTCATCTGCTTTTTTTGGATCCGCATCAATAACCGACTCAGCCTCTACCAGCCTATCAATATTAACGGCCTCACCATGGTCACTTTTTGCAGGGTCTACACC
>JBKJYK010000202.1:0-5161 GCA_046715515.1 Candidatus Nitrosocosmicus sp. | reverse complement strand
ACACAAAAGATCGCCTTTAAAAAAAGATATCGAAGTAAACGATGGTGAATCCATAAAATTTGGTGATTCAGAAATCAAAATAATACACACACCGGGTCACTCTGGAGACAGTATCTGCTTAATCATTGATAGCAAAATGTTATTGACAGGGGATACATTATTTGTAGGAAGTTGTGGAAGATTGGATCTTCAGGGCAGTGATCCCTATGAAATGTACTATAGCATATACAATAAGCTAATCAATCTTGACGGAAACTTGATTGTTTATCCAGGGCATCACTACGGAAACACAAAAACCTCCATCTTAGGTAAAGAGAAGAGCACAAATTTTGTGTTTAAATTTCATAATATCCAAGATTTTCTAAATTTTATGGACAGATAACTTATTACCAAAAGTGCATAAAATTGAGGTAGAGAACAAAAATCACGACACATCATGGCATTGTCATTTAGATTAAAGAACAATTTATTGGCTAGTTGTAAATACGCGTATAAGGGAACAGAAAAACATCAGGTTTAAATCAACATATTTAACCAGTTCTTGCCAGTATACTTACATTTGTTTTTGAGATGTCAAAATAGATGGATGACAACAATAACGCATACAGCATCAGTAGCCCAAATGACATTTAAGCAGGGGAAACCAATTGTTTTATTATTGGGTGTTTTTTATGATATCGACTTTTCAATTGTAATGGAATAGTTCTTTTCTATCTCATTCAAAAATACCTTTGGGGTAAGAGATGGTTCTTTCAAATATGCAGCTATTGTCGATCCGCCGGCACCAGCCCCCTCTTTTACAAATCCCTCTGCATATGACCTTAACCCAGTTTTTGTGGAATGGTTAAATCCTAAATCAGTATAAAGAATGGGAACATCATCCGCGATCTGGTTTAACAGTTCTTCTAGATTTGATTCTTTGTCATTTACCACATACGAGGTAGTTCCTATGCAGAGGTTACTGTTAAATTTAATTTTCAACGATTTTAATATTGCGACAATACAGCACATTTGAGTTCCCCCAGCAAGTATCACTTTTTTATTGTTGGACAGGATCTCCTGCACCATACCCGAAACAGTTGGCATCATGGGGTCGCCTAGATGCGAAATCGCATTGAATGGATCGTGTTGATGATCACCAAATTTTATGCCAGATTTTAGCATAGATTTTTCCACTATTTTGTTTTTTAATTGATGTGGATTATTTGGCATACTGCTGCTAACCTTGTTGTAAGCGTCATACCCCAACAACAATAAAACTCCCAAGGCAGTTGTTGTTCCACCCGGTATGCTTTCACCTATGACCAAAAGATCATTGTTTTTAGATGCTTGTTTGCCTATTAGTCTACCCATTTCATAATTTTCTACAACGTCTTTTATCTCTAACGCTTTTTCTATGGCAATATTCCCACCAAACTTGGAATTTATGCTTATGTGTGGGAGTATGGGTTTTATCGATAATCCAGAATCTATTACGGTGATAGGGATATTTGCCAGTTCCAATGCCGTTTTCGTTATGATTGCAGGTGTTGGCTTTCCATCAGGTGTAGCAGGAATTGAATCTATACACCTACATTTTCCAAAATGTATGTATTCTGCATCAGCAGCAGGGGTGAACTTTATCAATTCGGTATTTGCCCCTGCAATAGTCAATCCCGGAATTGTGGCGGTTTGTGTATAGGAGATTGCAAATAAAAAAGAGGAGGCAACAGGTTTAAAGTCATTTAGGTTAATGGTTCCAGATTTAGCATGGATAGTTTCAATACGAGAGTTTTCCAATTTATTGTTGTATATTCCTTTATTGAAAAACTTTGCTAGTAATGCTTATTATTAACTTTTGCAATTTAGGGGCATAATATCCGTTAAGCACCACCCGATAAAAAGCCGATAAACATAAAAAAGTTTAAAACACGAGAGTTTTTTTATTATTTTCTATTCATTATTTCAACTTCAATGATCAATGGCCTTTTTTCCATATTTAAATGAGATACGGACTCATTAGTTACATATCTTTTGAAATACCACCAAATCCCATACAATAACAGTTATAAAGGCTCACCATCCTCTTTGTCTAACTCAATACTTTGATTTAAATACAAGGTTTTAAGAATTGAGAAAATATGGTCAAGACAGAAAAGATAAGGGGTAGCATACTTTTAGCTATAGCAGTTGTGGGTTTTTTAGTTTATTCATATATTCTTTTTGCTACAGACTTTGGTCTAATATTAATGAAATTAACTGCAATATCAATAGTGGGGATTATATTTTTTATAATAGGTTGGATAGGCTTCACATTAAACACCGATGAAAAAAACAAACAACAATAATAATAATTATTTGAATTAGCTATTTTTTTAAATAAATATCAGTAACGGTCTGGTAAACTCTCGGTCCCACAGCCCTAACAATTTGGGTGTGTTTTATCTGATAATCATATTTTGAGAATAGGGAATGCACATAATTTTCGGAATCACCCACGGCTTTTGACTTTGTTTCACTTTTTATGTGCGAAAAGAAATGCAGGTATCCACCTGAAGGTTTTATGCAATTGACAGACATATCTATAAATTCAAAGGCTCTTTCAGGCAAGGGCATGAGAATCCTGTCTGCCTTGTCTTCAAATAATTTAGAATGCAAAATATTCTGAGCATCACCATGTAAAGAAATTATTCGATCTTGAAGTTTATTTAGTTTTGAATTTATTATACTCAATACATAGGCATCCATATTTGAGTCAATGTTATATACCAGCACCGGAGTTTTTTTTGCAATAACAATTGAGAATGTTCCTATTCCTCCAAACATATTAATGATTAATTCGTTTTTGGATACCAAGTTCGATATTCTCAATCTTTCTGTCGACAACCGGGGGGAAAAATAAGAACTGGCTACATTTACAAAAAATTGACATCCATATTCTTTATATATAGTAACGTATTTGTTATCCCCAGCAATTAACTCTAAACCCCTAAGCCTATATTCACCATCTACAGCAGTTTTTTGTAAAAATACGGATTTTAGATTCGAAACATTAGATAAGAGGGTATCGCCAATGAGTTTTTTTTTTAGTGATATGGAATCTGGAATTTTAATTATAGCAATATCCCCAATTATATCAAAAGAAGAAAAAACATCAGCAAGTTCGGTATCTAACAGAACACCCTTAAGTAACCTCTTTAGTAACTTTGTCATTGATAACTAATAAAGATAATTATTTTTTTATGTAATAATAATTGCCCTCTTTCTTCTGTAACCGATCTAGGCGACTTTCTTCTTTATTCACTCTTGGACGGCCAGTAGTTTCATCCCTTCTAAAAGAGACATTAAGTGATTTTAGAAATTCATTCATTCCAATCTCTTTGGTCATTGGCGAGTATCCAATCCCCTCAACTCCAGGAATGCCATCAAAAATTATCAGTGAATCAGACACCAGGTCAACAAGTTGGATATCATGATCTATGATGAGTGCAGACTTGCCTTTTGCTTTTATGAATCTTTGAACAAATTTTGCTAAAGAAATCCTATCCTCAATATCTAAGAATGCGGACGGTTCATCAAGTGCATAAATATCGGCTTCTCTCACTAAAGACAAGGAAACAGCAACTTTTTGCAGTTCACCCCCACTAAGGCCCTTAACCGATTTATCGTAAAGTTTTTTTAGGCCTAATGGAATTAAAATCTGCTCTTCCAATAATGAACCTTCAAACTGGCCATTGTTAGCAGAATAAACTAATGAACGTACATCTCCATCTATATCCTGATTTAGGTATTGTGGCTTGTATGAAATTCGAACCTCGGAATCTAATCGGCCCTCGTCAATCTTTTCCAAGCCCGATAACATTTTCATAAATGTTGTTTTTCCTAAAGCGTTAGCACCAACTATGCCTACAACTTCGCCTTGATGAATTTTACCACCATTTACTTTTAGGTTAAACGTCCCTAAAGTTTTTTTAATAGAGGTATAGTTTACAATAGAAGTATTAGATACCATATTTTCATTGGCACTAGATATATCAAATTTATAGGCTTTGTCTCTGAATCGCATATTTTCTGTTGGGATAAATCCCTCCAAAAAGTTATTGATGCCAATTTTTGTGCTTTGCAAAGAGGATACAATACCGTAGGATCCAGGTTCACCATAAATGATAAAGACATTATCCGAAAGATAATCCAACAATGACATATCGTGCTCAACAATCATTACACTCTTGCCATCTTTAGCCAAATTATTGATCACCTTGCTTACGGCAAGTCTTTGATAAATATCGTTATAAGAAGAGGGCTCGTCAAAGAAATAATAATCAGCATCCTTTGAGGCAGCTACTGCAACCGCAACTCTTTGAAGTTCGCCACCACTTAATGTGGAAATATCTTTAGTCAAGGAATTTTTTAGGCCCAATTCATCGATTAGTAAATCTCGGGTTTTTCGTTCATCATATTTCTTTAGCAGGTCTATAACCGTTCCTTTAAATATTTTAGGAATTAAATATACCAGTTGTGGTTTTATTGAGGTTCTCAAAGATTTTGTTGAAATTTTTTCAAAATGTTTTTTGAGTTCAATATTTGAAAGCTTGTCAAATACATCATCCCACTCCAAATCCTTATCATAACTTCCAAAGTTAGGTTTTACGTTTCCAGAGAGTAAATTGATAATTGTAGATTTACCCATGCCATTTCGACCTACCAACCCCGTAACAGATCCTTCCTTTGGAATAGGCAATTTGTAAAGTCTAAAACTGTTTATACCGTATTGATGAACTTTTTCGACACCAATCTCCCGGGCAAGGTTAACTATAACAATAGCATCAAATGGACATTTTTTTACACAAATTGTACATCCAGTGCATAAATCTTCTGAGATAAGGGCTTTACCATCATTAGGTCTTTGGATAATACACTCACCGCCAGTTTTATTTACAGGGCAATAAATAATGCACTCCTGTCCACATTTTCTTGGTTGACACAACTCTTGGTCTAGAACAGCTATCCTATGAGTAAAATTACCATGTTTATCCAATTTAACATACAATAATCACAACGATACTATTTAAATCCTGAATAAATTATCTATATAAATATTCCAAAAAACACAACAAGGATTAAATATAGCCTCAGTATTATAAGAGGTAGCCGGCCATAGCGTGAGGGCCCGACCCGGACC
>JBKJYK010000201.1:0-3295 GCA_046715515.1 Candidatus Nitrosocosmicus sp. | reverse complement strand
CCACTCAAGATATTGGAACTGCTAAAGACAGATCTGGTGTTGATGACATTGAACATGCCTTTATAGAGTTTATTATATGATAAATAAATATTAATGATCAAGCGAAAGTTTGGCTGGATTGATGTGCAATTACCAATCATCGGTCAGGGCACAGGCAGGCGAACGGAGGTGTTTTTGGTTAGCAAGGTACTCTCCTCCAACGCCTCTTATGAGAGTACGATAAAGTCCTGCAGGTAAAGCCATAAGCGCCTAAAGACAGATTACCTTGACCTATACCTGCTTCACTGGCCAAGCAGTTCCCATTCGATTGGCGAGACTCATAATTTCCTCAATTGTTGGAATCCGGTCGTCTGAATAGTTCTTTGCCTTTGGCAATCCCCCTTGTAATTTTTTCCAAGGGATTGAGAGATCTGCCATTTCGCAAAATATCTTTATCCTCTTTAAATAATTTCTTATTGTTTCACCTGTAATTTCTTTTTTGTTAAATCAACCTAATAGGAATTGCATAAATTTTAAAATATAATTGAAAACCCATCTATTCCCCTCATTTCTTGCTAAATTAATGAATAGCCTACTTTTCTCTTCTGTAGATTTTCTTGCAAACCTACAAAGTCAAAGAATTTTCCAAGTCTCCTTTGGTATTTTTCTCAGGTTACTGGCGATTTCATCGCGTATAAAACAGTGACCATGAATCTAGTTCCTAATTATTGTATTCTACCACTTTTTTCTTTACACCTTATCATTAGTAGAATCCATATAAAAGAGCCATTATCGTAACGGGCCCGAAGGGCTTCGATCCCTCGACTTCCGGCTATCTTCCATAACAAAATGATAGAAGGCAGGCGCTCTATCCATGCTGAGCTACGGACCCTCAAAACACTTTGATTGTTTTTCCTTATAAAATTGTTAGGTTGTATCTTGAGTAAATATAAAAAAGTTAATAATGGCGACAAGCTAATTTTATGCAAGTGTCAATGATAGATAACGTAATTACGAACTTTTTCGGTTCGAGGTGAACTAAACTTGCAGTTAAAAAGTAATGACAATGGTAAAGAACAAAACAATAACATTGGCTTCAATAATGTTAATTTTGGTGGTATGACAGATATCAATGATGATAATCAGTTTAAATCAGTATTTGAAAACTTTTTTAAGCAAATAACCGATCTAAACAGCCTAACAACTTTTGGGCCTTTCACCTCATTAATAAATGATCCTAACACCAACATAAAGACTCTGACTGAGCACGGCAATTTGCTGATCAAATATCAATCATTTCTTAATCTGTACCTGTCCAGAATGATAAATGCCTATTTTTTGGCCCTGAACAAAGTTTCCTCTTTGATAGACGAAAAAAAACCCGAGGACATTAGGAAAATAATAATAAATACTTTTGAGGATGTTTATTCGGCAATGTTGGAATCATCTGAGTTTTCCATTAGTTATAATAATTTGTTAAACTCTATTATAGACATAAACAAAAGCTATCAAAAGTTTGTTGATTCAAACCAAATAGCGTTCCGGCAACAAATGTCAAAAGAAGAAAAGGATCTGTTGTTTTACAACCTGTACGAAATAAAAAAACTATCAATGGAAATAAAAAAAAAATTAAATGAGAAGAAAGATGAATGAGTTATTATACAACAGCCTAGCAAACGAATACCTCACCTTTGTGATGGATCCAAAGAACATCGAAAAAATAAAAGAAATAAAAAAACTATTATCAACCATAGAAAACATAAAAACGGGTTTAACCGAATATGAGGTAGTAAAGGAAACTGGCCTTTTTAGATTATTGCACTATAAGCCTATCAGAGAGCAGGCCTACAAATATCCTTTATTGATTGTTTATGCGTTGATAAATAAATCCTATATTTTTGACCTGCAGCAGAATAAAAGTTGGATTAGCAAATTGCTTGAACAGGGCATTAATGTTTATCTTCTGGACTGGAAGTCGCCATCAAAATCAGACAAATACACTTCCATTGACGATTATGTTAACCTGTTCATTTATGATTGTATAGAACTAATTAAAGACATTGAAAACACTGACCAAGTCTCCCTTCAGGGATATTGCATGGGTGCCACAATGTGTTTGATGTACACCGCCCTCTACCAGAAAAACATCAAAAACCTGACCACTATTGCACCGGTTGTTGATTCCGAAAAGGATACCACAGTGATAAAAAACATGGCTAAGCATATGGATATTGATAAAGTATTGTCATACCATGATAACTTTCCATATGAGTTGCTGTACACACTATATGCGTCGCTCAAGCCATTTAAGCAGGGAGTAAACAAATACCTGACCCTGTTTAACAATTTGGAGGACAAAAGTTTCGTCCAAAACTTTTTAACAATAGAAAAATGGCTATATGATACCCCACCTATCGCAGGGGAGACTTTCAGGCAATGGATTAAAGACATCTACCAAAAAAACCTTTTTGCAAAAAACAAAATGATTGTGGGGGAAAACAAAATTAACCTCTCAAAAATCAAAGTTCCCCTTTTAAATTTAGTAGCTGATGCGGATCATCTTGTTTCACCTAACTGCAGTATTGCTCTCAACGACTTGGTTTCCAGCACAGACAAAAGTTTGATGAATTTTCCCACAGGTCATGTTGGATTAATTGCTAGTGGTTATTCCCAAAAGAATGTTTTGCCACGAGTTGGTAAGTGGATATTAACCCATTGATTTTTTTTGTTCTAGGTGTTGTTTTTCTTTTTTCTTGATAGTGGAATGATGATGACTTGCACAAGGTCTCCATCCTCAATCCCTAAAGCATTTCTTTCCGCTTCAGGTATTGATATCCTGCCACCTGTCTGAACAGTAGTTTTAAACATGGCATTATAATTTGTAAATCCTTGCAAGGATGAAAACATATTCTGAAAGGCGTTATATTGGATTGTGGAAAATTGTTTTAATAGATCTTGTTGAAATTCTGTAGCTTTTTCAATTGATTTCCTAAAGTCTATATCTTTATTTTCTTCATTATCTTTGGCCATAAAAAATGAAATACTTTAACATTATTTTAATGTTGAATGTTTTATTCAACTAAAACTCCGATTCTATAAAGTCTTTAACTAATTTATATAATTCTTGTGGCTTTTCAACAAAAGGTGTATGACCGCATCCATCCATCACACAAGTCTTTATGGACGGATTTTCCTTAAAATACTCTATGTTGTTCATTGGAATGGTAACGTCATTTCTTCCCCAAATTACCATTGTTGGTGTATTGATTTCCCTTAACTTGTTCTTTAAATCGTTATTCTTGCGTAATGCCAAGAG
>JBKJYK010000200.1:0-8758 GCA_046715515.1 Candidatus Nitrosocosmicus sp. | reverse complement strand
AACTTGCTTTTTGATGAGAAAAGGGGAGCGTTGCACCTTCGGCAGATATATGTTCCGTCGTCGTAAAAACCATCATATTCGCCAGTGAAAGGGTATTCTGTGGCTTTGTCCACAATGATTTTTTCTTCTTCTGAAGTCAGTTTATTGTAATTCATAATTCATTCACCATATTAAACAACAGGTCTTGTTGCTATATGGTATACTACCAGTATATTATTTAATATTTATATTGTTTTTTTAAGCCAGATAAAGGAACACAAAACATAATGCATGTTTAACAATATTGGTCTCGTCTTTGTGGTGTATCTGTTATCGACAATAAAAATTAACAATTGGAGTCAAAATTTAATTCAGACCATTGAAAAAAGTATTGAAAGATTATATTATTTTGTAAATATCACAAACATCATTGAGTAAGGAAAAATTTCATGTCGAGCCCCATATTAAGGAAAGCAACTACATCAGGGACATAGTGTTTGGTTTCGGGGATGGAATCAACACTTCACTGGGCATAGTCGCGGGTATAGGTGGAGCATCGATAGGGGTGGATATTGTCATTCTTGCGGCCCTGATAGGCATGTTCACAGGTGCCAAGGCAATGGCAGTGCAAAACTATCTTGCTGTTAAATCCCAAAGGGAAATTTTAGAGTCAGAGATAAAAAGGGAAGAGTATGAGATCGAGCACTATCCCAATGTGGAGAGAGAGGAGATAGAGCAAATCTACAAATCAAAGGGTTTTTTGGGTAACGAATTGGATATGGTGGTAAACAAAATCATATCAAACAAACAGGTTTGGTTAAAGACGATGCTTACGGAGGAGCTGGGTCTTAATTTGGAGATAATAGGCTCACCAATCAAAGGGGCACTTGTAATGTTTGTGTCTTTTTTGATAGGGGGAATCCTTCCAATTATTCAATATTTCATTGTTAAAACAGGGCTAATTACAAATTTTACAGCACTGATGATCGCAATCTCCATGAGTTTGACATTTTCGTTTTTGATAGGCGCAGTCAAAGGCAAAATGGCAAAGAAAAGCTGGTGGAAAGGCGGATTGGAGATGTCTTTGCTGGGCACGGGCATAGCACTTGTGGGTTATGGTATAGGTTCGGAATTGGGTAATTTGGGAATTGTCAATCCAGAAGGTTAGCAACCCCCCACACATCAACTGATGATGGCCTTTTTTTATTTTATTGTGTTTAACAATCAAATCAATTATCATACTTTTTTTTCAGCTTTTTAGCTAGTTTTGGCCCTATTTTCGGAATCGCCGATAAATTGGACTCGGATACCAACAATAAATCGCTGGGAATACGAATACCAGCTGAATGCAGGGAACGCGCCCTGGCCCTCCCAATGTCCTTAATTTGAACCAACGGAACAAGCTCTGCCTTTACTCCGTGTTTTATTCTGTTTTCAAGTGAAAAGATAACAGGAAGCAAGTCATTTCTCTCAAGCAATTTGGCTATCTCAAATATGGATGTTACCAGCCATTTTGAAACCTCAACAATTCGATGTACGTCACCGGGGTCTATCCCCATTTTTTCATGGATTCTCTTTTCGGTGGACTCGTTAATCCACTCATACAGGGTCCAAAGGCTTCTTGAGCAATCCATTACATCCACATCAAAAAAAAACTCATCGTAATTGTTGTAAAATATAATGCTAAACTCCTCGATGTCTTGTTTTCTAAATGAGAACTTGGGATAAAAATCAGGGCTTGTGGTGATCATATGTAGGAAACCAAAAACATTGTTTGTTTTTAGGGAGCGATGCTTGATGGATTTTATGATTTTTTTGAAGGCCACAGCAGTTTCGGGGTTGAGGTACAGCCCAGATACTAGCTTTCCAAATGAAGTAACACTGTATTTGTTGTTCTCAAGCTTAACCAGGCCCTCATCGATAAAATAGTCCAATGAGGTGTCTATTTTGTTGTAAAGGGAGGAGCTGTTGTTGCCTTTATTTTGGAAAGAGTAAAATGTTTTTGAAAACAGATCATAAATGTCATCAATGTCTATTCCATTAAAGGAAGAAATGGTTCCCAGCAAATGGATTTTTATTGCCACATCATTTCCAAGGTTGGAGTTTAGCGGTTCTGGAGCACCCAAAACATAGTGATCATAAATGTCTTCATAATATGTTCTGGAATCAGACAATATTATTGATTCCCCATAAGTATCATATTGGGGTCTGCCCGCTCTTCCACACAGCTGCTTATACTCAAGAACAGATATTGGAATGTTTGCCCCATATCTAAAATCATATCGGGAGACATTTGTAATTATGACCCGGCGGGCGGGGAGATTGACACCGGCAGCCAAAGTGGGTGTTGCAAATAGGGCCTTGATGGCCCCGCTTTTAAACGCTTTTTCAACTACCTCCCTGCTTGGTAGGCTTAACCCAGCATGGTGAAAGCCAACTCCCAATGATATCAGGCTTGACAGGGTTTTTGTCAAATCAGTGTCATCATTGTTTTCCAAAAGCAGTTTGGAATATTTAACGGCAGTTTTTTTTTCCTCCACAGACAGGTTTTTGTGAATTATTTCAGACGATGTTTTGGCCAATGAAATTGATCGCTTCCTGGTTTCAACAAACACAAGGTCTTGGCCATTATCCTTTATGGAATCCAATACCAAGTCCACTGTCATAGATGATGTGTCCTTTCCCGATTCAGAAACCTTTATTTTGGAATCATCATTATAATGGATAATACCGTCCGAATAAACCCCTTCCAACAGCCTTGTTGGTCTCCAGGAACTCTCTATTAATTTGCATCCCAGCCAATCAGATATCTCAAAAGAATTTGTCACAGTGGCACTTAAACCCAGAAATTGGGAAGCAGGGTAAAATTTCTTTATTTTTGTAAGAACCATTTCCAACACCGGACCCCTATCCAAATCACCAATCAGGTGAATCTCATCGG
Organism: Candidatus Nitrosocosmicus sp.; assembly: GCA_046715515.1. Classification (GTDB taxonomy): domain Archaea; phylum Thermoproteota; class Nitrososphaeria; order Nitrososphaerales; family Nitrososphaeraceae; genus Nitrosocosmicus. The sequence continues at coordinate 5,838 of JBKJYK010000200.1, read as the reverse complement.
AAATAAAAAGCCCTACATTGGAAAGCCATGAAACGCCTTGCCTAAGAATGGAATCCAGCTTTTCATTTGTTAGGATAACAATATCAGAGTTTCCCAGCTCTGTATTTGAGGTGTTAAAATCGCCGGTGCTGATCTTTGTTTTGATTTTTCTGGAAAAAATTTTGGACTTGTCGATGTTACTAAAATCCATAAATTTTTCGTAGGCAAGGGATCTCAAAGGGGTCAGATACACCACCTTTTTATTCTGTTCCAGTGATTTGATGGCGGCCAATATAGATATCAATGTTTTGCCGCTTGCTGTGGGGGTAGTAACTAGAATGTTAGATCCACCTAGCAATCCACCGTCTATGGCTAATTGCTGAGGTGGGAAAAGAGAACTATAGCCCATAAAGGAAAGAAAAGAGGAAATTTTACCATCATCATCAAGGTTTATCTGCATATGTATAAACAAAAATTAAAGGTACTTTACCTATTAATTTATTTCATTTTGCTGTAAGCAACTTTTTGCTAATGATTGCAACTTTTCTCCCCCCCACTCCTCCCTCCTAGAGACATGTGTATATGTGTGTAAACAGCTATTGTGGATAATAAGCCAAATTACTAATTCTTTAACACCCTTTGATTTCATTGTTTACTTATTGCCAAAGACAAAATATAAGGAAGACAGGGTTTTTGGCTTTCAGCAATCCAACTGTGGAGACGGTAAAGGCAATTAGAATACCAAAAACAACAGAACAACCCAGTTGAACCCAATAGGCATTCCATAATGTTTAGCATATCATTGTTTCTGGGAGGGAACGGCTATTTCCCTTATGCTAAAGTCTTTAAAGTTTAGGCCAACATTGTCTGTACGAAAAGTAATCATTGGGCCAGGATTCAGAATGATATGGTCTTTTGACCGCCCACAATTGGCACTGTAAAAAACATCGTCAGGGCTGTTTGCAAACCAGTTACCATTGTCTGTCATCTCAAAAACCTTTGTCCAATAATTTGAATTGGAACTATCCAGATACGACTCCATTTTTACGGCAGTGTCATTGTTAATGTTGTATACCGCAACTTTCCATCCTATCCACCTATTGATTAGTGGCTCAGTTATCTGCGGTACAGATTTTTCTTTGGTGTATCCGCCAGTAAACCAAATTTGCTTTTTCCAGGCGACAGAGCCATCAGTATAAATGCCCCCGTGTAAGGCTAAACCATAGCACGGTAGGTTTTCGCTATGCCTGTCCGTTCTGGATACCCAATCAACATCCCTTATTGCATCTTTCTCGGTAGAGTTGAGGAGGGAATCAATTTTAACATATCCTGTTATTTCAACGTTTTTCCACTCTGGCAGGTTATGTGGTGTGTCAACATTAATTCTAACTTTTTCGCTTTTATCAAGCTTCCATGAGCCATCATTTTGTTTGATCAGGGTGGGATTAAAGGTAAATGTCACAGTGGGATCGCTTTCTGGATTAGACATATTCATAAACCACTCCCTACCGCCTTGTTTTGTTGGGTATATTTTCTCTATCCCAAAAGGGTCATTCACATCCGAGTTAACTTCATTTTGTATTGCAAATATGGAAAATATGCCACAAACATTAAGCGTGAAAAGGAAGAAAAAAGAGGCAATTAGCGGGAAGGAGAGATACAATACCAATTTGAAGTTAAATAGCATTAGCCCTACAACATAATATTTTTAGCTGGTAATAATAATATCGATAAGGTAAATGCAAAACAAAAAGAGGAACTAGGGATGATGGTCTATTGGTTTTTTGTTTTGGGCGATTTTGGAGATAACATATTTTGAGGCGCTTAATGAAAAAAATATGCCAGTAGACATCAATACAATCATTCCACTTGGAGTAACGTTTGTTTCATATGAAAGGATTGTTCCCATAACCACAGAAAGCACAGAAAAACATGCTGAAAGTAAAAGAGTTTTTTTAAATCCATATCCAAGTAACAGGGCAGCAACATTAGGGATTATCAACAATGATGAAACCATCAACACGCCGATTAACCTGATGGAAACTACAATGCTAATTGTTGCTAAAATAATAAACAAATAATTCAGCAGTGTTACATTCAATCCGCTTATTTTTGCTTGTTCTTCATTAAACACCAAATAAACCAGCCTTTTGTAAAATGCAATAACAAAGGATATGATAATAACACTAAGAAATACAATGATCAAAGTTTCCTCATAACTAACCAAAAGGATACTCCCAAAAAGATAACTGGTTATGTCGATAGAGAAACCACCGGACAGCCCGATAAAGACAAGGCCAATGGCCAATCCAAACGACAATAAAACCGCAACAGAGGAATCAGAGTATACTCTCTTACTTGAGTTTAACTTCACCATCGCCAACCCACCCAAAACCGAAACAACAAACGAAACCCAGATTGGGTTGGATTTTAGGAACAATCCCAAAGCGATACCCCCAAAAGCTACATGGGAAATCGCATCGCCAAACAGGGAAAATCTCTTGAGCACCAGAAATAGTCCCAGTAGAGAACAGCTAAGAGATATTGCTACTCCAGAAATTAGCGCCCGTTGAATAAACTCGTATTGTAAAATTTCAAGCATACCCGGTTCTTTATTATCCTGATGCAAAAACTAAAAAAACAACTTACAGGACTAATTTGCGCACTTTAGTGCAGTTTTTAAATTGTTTAAATTGTCATACATTTTCGAAAAATAATCTTTATTCATTTGTTTTTCTTCATCGGAAATGGTTTCGATTGGGCTCAAAATTAAAACCTGACCGCTTATTTCTTGTGCTATTGTATCAGACAATCTGGGGTCCACGCCCTCTTCGGTAAAAACAACATCCAAACCCAATTGTTTTGCGAGGTCTATGGATTCCCTTATCTTTTGCGGCGGGGCTTCAGTTTCAGGGGATAAGCCCTGGATTGAATGCTGAACCAACCCATACCGATCTGCAAAGTAACTAAAAGCATCATGGAAAGAAAGAAAATCATGGAGTTTACAATTGGTTAAATTGGAAACAATATCAGCATGCAGTCTGTCCAGATTGCTAGTGAATTGAACATGATTATCATTATAATATAACTTATTTTGTGGATCCAGGCTAATCAACGAGTTTAGTATGTATTTTGCTTGTAATTTAACCAAAAGCGGATCAAGCCATATGTGAGGATTGGCAACTTGGGTATTTTTTTCCGTTGGCAAATCTTTGCCTAAATCAACTATGTTTGCGTCATTTAGTTTACCAATCCATGACTCAAACCCCATCCCATTTACAAAAATTGCATCGGCCTTTTGTAAATCAATGATTTGCTTTGCGGTTGGCTCAAAATCGTGGGGTTCCATCCCATTGGGAACTATAACGGAAACATCAACTTTATCCTTACCAATTTTTTTAACAAAGTCATATATGGGATAAAAAGAAGTAAAGATCTTTAATGGATTGGTGGCATTGGATTTTATGCCATCGCTATTGTTACTATTGATATAGTCAGCAGACTGACCGTTTGGGCTAACAATATTTGCGGTTGGTTTGGAGTCATTATTATACAATGACTCATTGATTGCGGCTACTTTTATAGCGTGAGATGAGGAAAACAACAGAATGAATGATACCGAACTGCTTACAAGAATGATCAGAAAAAGCATACCCTTCACAACATGTTTCATAGGTTATTAATAATATAAACTTTCCATAATAACAATTAATAAGTTTAATTCATTATTATAATAAGAGTGCGCTATTTTGATTATCTTAACCTTGAGAAAAACTGAAAAATTAATAACATAATGGAGACAAAATAAAAATAGTGCCAATTATAAGCATTTCACTAAATGAAAACATTATCCAAGAGTTAGATAAATTACAAAAATTTTTGGGTTTTTCAGGAAGATCAGAAATAGTAAGGGCAAGTGTTCGAAATTTACTACTAGAGGAAAAAAGAATAGAAGAGTTGAATGGCATACTGCATTCAGTTCTTTTAGTAATTCATGATGAAAAATCTGATCAAGAGATTAGTGAAATGCGACATGATTATGACAAAATAATCAATACACACATACACAATAAAATCGATAAAGACAGGTGTCTTGAGATTTTTGTGCTTTATGGTGAATCAAGAGATATAAAAAACATGACCAAAAAATTTCAAGGAAACAGGAAAATGGATCAAGTAAGGTTGATAGTAACTTGATTGTAGGGCATAATCACATAGATAGGCTGCTGATAGGATTTTTTAACTTAAAGCCATAAGTGGGATTCGAACCCACGACCTAAGGTTTACGAAACCTTCGCTCTACCAGGCTGAGCTACTATGGCACAGGCTTATAATTTTATATAACAATAGTTAACTTTGAAAAGGTTAAATAATAATATATTTTTTTAAAACTATGGCTGAATGCAACATTCACAAATTTTTTTTTGATTGGGGGTGTCATATTTGCAAAGAAGAATACCATAATTTAAAAGGAACAGATATAGCAAAACCGGAAAATTACGATAAGGCAAATTTTGAAGAAAGGGCAATGAAGAAAGGGCAAAAAAGTTACAAAGAATTTAATGAAGAAAGGGCAAAAAAACTATTTGAAGAAATATTTTTACAATATTTAAAAAAGGGCAATATAAGTGAGGAGGAATCATTCAATCGCTCAAAAACAATAATAAGAAAACAGTGTAAGATTCGAGGTATTGAGCCATGGTCATGGATATAGGCGTATTTTAAATCTTTATAAATGCCTAATAAGGTTAATCTAAGTTAAACCTAAATAACAAAAAAAGGTTTTATCTGGTATTGTCATCATCTCAAAATAATCAATCCAATATTTTGCAAAGCAGTTTGCATAAGGACATCATAATCAAACTAAAGGGAAAAAGAACCCTACAAGGAAAGTTAAAAAGTTTTGATCAATATATGAATTTAACATTAGAAAACGCCACAGAAGTTTTAGAAGGCGACAAAGTCAATGAAATGGGAGAAATATTTATCAAAGGAGAAAACATAGTTATCATTGCAACAAAATAACCAATTATACTGCATAATCCATATTTTTAAAATTAATAAAATGAGTTCATTTAGCTTTCATGGTCTTCAGCGCATTCTATAATTTCTAAATCTGCCAAATAAAAATAGGCATAAGAAATAAATGCCCTATGGAAGCATTCAGAGATTTCTTTAATGCGTGTGTTTCAGATTTATCATTATTGTCATCACTGTTGACCTCATCAGACACATCCAAATTGACATTATTATCATCTGAAAAGCTCTCATGGTCTTCAGCGCATTCTATAATTTCTAAATCTGCCAAGTAGGCATCAGGAACAGATGCCCTATGGAAGCATTCTGAGATTTTTTCACCATCTTCATTATTTTCATCTACTAGGGTTCTCAATTCATTTATTTCATTAGCTGATTGATCACTATTGTTTTTGCCATCTATTGATTCAATGGGGGATGGTGGGGTGACATTGGCTAAATTTGGATTTTGTTGTTGGGTAAAGGTTGATGTTGGAGGATTGTCTGGGGGTGGTGAAGAAGAGGAACCAGTGTTTGCAAGACCATCTTCCACTACCGTATCCGATGATGTTGGTGGTGGAGGATTGTCCGGGGGTGGTGAAGAAGAGAAATCAGTGTTTGCAAGACCATCTTCCACTACCGTATCCGATGGACTCACGGGGAAACTAGAAGTAGCATCATTGGGGTTTTGAAACTCGGTGTAAAACGGATTATTTTTACTTAAAGAAGTAGCATCGCTAATTGAGCCGGAGGTATCGTTTTCTGGCGTTATGACATCTGAGGTATCGTTTTCTGGCGTTATGACATCTGAGGTATCGTTTTCTGGCGTTATGACATCTGAGG
>JBKJYK010000199.1:0-6341 GCA_046715515.1 Candidatus Nitrosocosmicus sp. | reverse complement strand
TTTTAAATTATTGATATCAAAGTTCAATGCGCCATTTTAACTAAATCCACATTATTGGTTTTAGGATGAATAGGTTTAGTATTTATTATCCTTTTATTTGACGACCAACCGGTTTTATCATTATGTAAAATAGCCATTTCATTATGAACATCCTTATTGTGGCGTTCAGCATTATATTTTCTGGTAAATGTTTTTTTATAATTAGTGCATTAAGTGTATTTTTATTTAATATGTTTTATCCTTGACGGCCATAGATACAAATGAGTAACTCAGAGTCACTCGATACAGCGATTTTATTGAAGAAGATGGGTAGGTACTATAGGATACGTCATAAATGTTGCAAAACCCTCCGATCAAATGGCGATGGACTGAGGGGTAAAAAAAGGAAGAAGGGAGGGGGGTATTTGTATCCTATATAATGTTCGATTCATAAAATAAGGATGTACTATATTTAAGGTAAATGAAATTTATTATTTTAAATGATTGGATTGTAAAATTTATAATATTTAGAAGCAAACTCGAGAATATTTGATATATCAATTGAATGATGAATTATGTATTAATATTGCATAGGTGGAAAGGATATTGCTATTGCTATTTCCAGTACATAAAATGATAAAAGTCGAATGACTGTCTAAATCTGGGTGCATTATGTGACAATTGTTCAATTCATTTGATATATGACCAATACATAAGTCAACCAGTAACATATCCAATTCTCACATTTAATGAAAACCTACTACTTGACTTGTTGATTGACGTGATAACAATAGAGCAGCCAAATATTGTCATATGTAATGAGAAATAGTAGTTTAAATTTCAAACAAAATCAGTAACATATCTTTATCTCTTAATTTCTAAAAAAAATAACTTGCTTAAAATATTAAAATAAATATTAAAATAAAACAAAAATAAGCTTTTATTTATATTTTTACATCTTTTTTATCTTCCAAGTTTCTCCAAACCCTTAAAAAACGTGAATCCTGCAAAAGTCATTCCAGCCAAGACCTGTGAAAAGAAGTCGTTTTCATATAAGTTAACTGATATGTTTTTTCCTCCTGCTTTTAATGATTTCATATAAGTGTTTTTTGTAAATTCATCAATCATTTTAGCCAAGTCTCCGCTTACTACATAGTTGTTTAATAATCCCACATATTCATTATTCCCTACCGATAGGATTTGCGCCTTAATTTCGTAATCAAATTTTTCCTTTGGTATAGTATCATTAGTATAACGGTCGGAAATAAAATCAGCCAAATACCGTGCCTGCCTAACCGCAATTTGTGCTAGAGGCGGATACAAAACTCCCTTTGAGTTTTTCATTGCCGCTATATCTCCTATGGAATAGATGTTGTCGTATTGGTTGGTTCTACAGAATTCATTAACTATTATTCTCCCATCGTTAGTTTTTTCAATTCCGGGCTCAATGTCTATGTTAAATCCTTTGACCCCCGCTGTCCAAATTATTAATGATGAGTTGATTTGTAAACCATCCTTGAGAAATAACGTATTTTCGTCAACTCTTTCTACCAATGAGTTATGTAAAATTCTTATGCCCCTTTTCTTTACGATATCCTCGATTCTGTTTTTAACCTTTATGTCCCATCCATAAAGTATCGTTGAAGTAGCTTCAATGATATTGACTTTAATGTTATCTTTGTTTTTTGATAAATTTATCATTTCTGCTAAAGCGCTTCCAAGGCTTATTCCTGTAGCCCCAGCACCCACAATTATGATGTTGTGTTTTTTGCCTTCTTTCATTATTTTTGAAACATAATCAAAAACAATTGAAGCATCATATATGGATCGAAGAGGTAAAGTGTGTTTGTCTGCTCCTGGAATGTTGAAATATTTAGTAGAAGACCCTAAGCAAATTATCAATTCATCATACTTTATTTCTTCGGAGTCTAGGATAACTGTCCTTTTATCTGGGAGTATTTTTTTTACATTTGACTGAATAAATTTTATTTTTTTCCCCTGTATTAGCGACGGTATTGGAATTTTTAATTGCTCTGTTGTTCTAAAGCCTGATGCAACCAGATGAATTTCTTGCATTAGTTGGTGATAGTTATTTCTGTCTATCAGTATTATTTCGGCTAAATCCTTTAACTTAGACGAGAGATTTGTACTAAGAAAAATTCCCGCATATCCGGCCCCAAGAATCACTATTTTATTGCTCATTTGATTGTCCTTTCCCACCCAATTTTTGTCTCTACTCTCTGTTGCTATTTTTTTTCAATTTAACTTTTTTTATTATAAATTCTATGGATAAAAAGGATACTATTGAAATAGCCATACTTGGCATTGTTGAGCCTAAAATTAAATTTTCATGGTGGAATGGTGAAATTGGTGAAATAATGAAATAGGTTAAACTCCCTACAAAAAACGATGAAAAGGCAGAGATTCTAAACTTTACACATTTATCATAAAATGCGTCTATTGATGCTTTTCCCCTTTTTATTACATAGTAATCTGTTAAGACTATGGCAAATAAAGGTGCAAACAATGCACCTATTAAAAGTAAAAACGATTCATATTGATTTATAGGAATTACATTTGCAAGTACACAACTTAATATTGTAAATATTATTACAAGATATTTGTAATTTATTTTGTTGAAAATATTTTTAAGAGACATTGCCGACGAAAAAATATTTGCAAAAACATTGTCTATTTCGTCAACAATCAATATCAACAGAATAAATCCGTAAAAGAAGGTTTGTATGGCAAACAGTATTTCAAAAACATCGTTTATTCCTAACAATACCCCAATTACGTAAAAAAGGGTGTTAGTTATAGAAAATCCAATAAATGTGCCTAAAAAGGCGTTTTTGCTTTTTTTAGCAAACCTGTTATAATCTGCCACTAGGGGCAACCATGACAATGGCATTGCAATGACCAAATCCAATGAGCCGAAAAAATCAAAGTTGTTATTGTTGGTGTTTATTAAATTGGTATTGTATTGACCACTAAATAGTATTAAATTTATCAACATTATTATTGCTGAACCGTAGACAATCCAAACTGCAAACTTGTTGAGCCATTGTTTTATAACTTTAAGGGGACCTGCAACTCCAAAAATAACTATTATTATTCCAAAAATAATTGACCACAAATAAAAATCAATATTCATAAACCCTTGAGTAAAAACACTGGCTGCCTTTGATAGTATTGTTATCTCAAATGTGGACCATCCGATTAATTGTATTAGGTTGAGAATAGTGAGTAAATATGACCCATAAATTCCAAAGGAGGGCCTCATACTCACTACAGAGGGAATGGAATGATCGCTGCCAATTTTTCCTGCCAATCCTAACAGAATAGATCCTATAATAGATCCTACAATTATTACAAATAAGGCATCCAGAATATTTGAAGTATAGATGAAAGAGCCTGCTGATATTACTAATAATCCTACTCCTAAACTGGACCAAAGAACAAAAAAATCCTTTCCAGATAGTATTTTATCTTTTTCCTTTATTGGATTTACTCCTATATCTGAGTTATTTCTTGGAAACTTCATTCTGTTTTAGCCTAAATTTACTTTTTTTTTGAAGGATAATTTTTCTTCTTAGTCTGAAGCATCATTTGTTTTGTATTCCCTATTTTGAATCCCATAAATATAAATTTGTTTTTATCCCCGCTTTTATATATCATGTCCTTTGGAGTAGATACACTTGGCGGCCTAATAGAGAAACTAAAACAACTAGTTACTGAAACCCAAGATCAATATGAGTCTTTTTTTGATAATACCCAATTATTTAAACAAGGTAAAATGGATAACAAAGAATATTTTTCAAAGATGGGTGAATATCTTGTGTCAGCATCAGCGTTGAATTTTCTATCTTGTCGTATTATCCTTGAAATAAAAACGGCTCTTGATAAAGGCACGTCAAGAAAGAGTTCTATCGGTGACTCTCAATCCTCAATTCCCTCATCACAATCTGGTTCAGGTGGTGGCGGTGGTGGCTTTGGAATTGATAGTTTTGTTAATTCAGGCGATAATCCTAATTCATTAAACAAAGATTATGACCTACCTAAACCCCAAGTGGCCCCTTCTTTTAAACCGGTTGATATTGTAATTCCAAAACAGGACTCTAATACGATTAAAGAACAAAAAAATTGTATTGTATGTGCTGCGTCAATTCCAAAACATGCAAAATTTTGCAATAAATGTGGTAATTCCCAATAATTAATATACGCTTTTCCCTATTTTAGAAATATGAAGATCTTTAACGGGCGCTTAGCCACCGATGACTATATGTCAAGTCATTCTCTAACTTTTTCTACACCTGAAATGACTCTGAAAAAATTTGCACTATGGCTAGGTGAGCAAGTAAACGATCCTAAAACAAATATTTCCATTCCTCGTCTGCTTTCATATTTGGAAGATAGATCTGAACCCAGCCAACAATCCTCTCCTGGTTCTAATAACAAGCTTGACTTTCTCCCTGATGTGGATGAGACTTTTAAACCTACTGGAGCTATAGCGGGTCTATATGGGGGGGAAAATGGTGGCGATAAACCTTCTTTTACTTCAATATTGGAAAAAAGATATTGCATTAATTGTGGTGCCACAATGAAACAATCCGCTAAATTTTGCAATAAATGTGGCGTTGTTCAAGAATAAGTCAAAATTTAAAAATAGTTTTTTTATATCCAAACCCTGATTTTTTTTGTTGTTTCCTGCTTAGTTAATTATTTGGTTTAAATTAGATTATTTTATATAGTATCTTTAAACGCTGTTGATTTGAATAAATGACTCGAGCTTTCTCCTTTATATTTTTCTTTATTTCATCATGGATAGGCTTATCTGCTGTTTTCTCTCATATAGTTTTCATCTTTAATTTCAATTATTCATTTCATTTTGTAATATGGGTGTCTGCTTTTATTTTTTCCTTATCCGTTTTTTTTAAACCTATTTTATCCACGCGAAAGTCACTCCGCGAACGATTCTCTACAAGTGTTTCTTGGCCACATTTTGTTAAGTTTATAAACGGTCTTACATGGGCATTACCTTTTACATTAATTCCTTTTTTTCAAAAAGATTATCCTTTTTTATTGCTTACTGGGTTAACTTCTGGTAACATTTCTCCTTTTATTTTTCTTGGGCGATATTCCAAAATTAATAGCATTGAGCAAATGGTTACTGGTTCCGTTTGCTGTCGTCTTTGTTCTGCATTCTTATTTTATATTATAATTATTCGGTTGATTACGAATTAATCTTGTTTGCTTCTCGACTTCTTATTTCCTTATCTTATGGTTTGGGTGGAATTGTAGGATATTTTAAAGAGTTTTGAAATATGCGTCACATTTACATAAGCGAATTTGTTGTTGTTATTATTATCTTTGATAGACAAGCCTAGTAGCCCATTAAATAATTATACGGAGGCTGTTTGTGTTTTTAGTGGCGGATTAGATTCTGTAAGCACTGCTTCATACCTAAAAAAATTGGGGCTGGACATATATCTTATTTCTTTTAACTATGGTCAGAATGGGTCTAATGAATTAAAGATTGCAAAAAAGTTTTCTACACTATTAAAAAGCAAAGGACACAAAATAATAGATATTTCATTTTTAAAAACGTTATATGGGAATACTAATGTATTAACCAATTCCAGATCTAAAATGCCTGATACGTTTGATTACAGTATTGTAGTTCCATTACGTAATACCACTTTTATAACTCTTGCCTCCGTATGGGCAATATCATTGAAAATACCACTAATAGTGTATGGTGCTCATACAGGTGATCAGAAATATCCTGATTGTCGACCTTCTTTTGTCAAATCTTTGGAAAAAACCATAACTCTTTCTGAAATAGATGGAATAAAATTAGGATTGCGGAAAAAAATCAATATTTGGTGCCCCGCTATGGATAATCTGGATAAGACTAAATTGCTTTTAATTGGATATGAAGTTCTGGGCGATAAACTTTTTCAATCTTGGAGCTGTTATCGTGGAAATAACAACAACAAGGGAGACAAAGTTATGGTTCAATGTGGTGTGTGCGAGTCTTGCATAAATAGAAAAAAAGCTATAATAAAATCAGGCCTAGCGGATAAAACTAGGTATGCCTCAATCTAAAAACCAAAACTTTTAACAATTTGATATTTGAAAACAGTGATACTAATAATGTTCAACTAAATAAATTTTTTTGATATATTGTATATTGTATATTCTTCAATCTTTTTTTTATAAATAATTGATATTATTTATTTGGATTAGACTTGTAAAAAGATAAGGCTTATAATAAAGACCTATTCCTATAGGTAAAATAAGTATGGTGAACACAATCTTTCGGGTACAGTCGCATAAATTCACTCAAGAAAATATTCAAA
>JBKJYK010000198.1:0-15956 GCA_046715515.1 Candidatus Nitrosocosmicus sp. | reverse complement strand
TGGTATGATGCTAGAGAATTCAAGCGAGGCATTATTGAATGCAGGAAAGGCTCACGAAAATGCCCCTAGCAAAAATCCAAAGGTACGAATCAAGTCATTAATTTCTGCTGGTGAGCTTAAAATTCCCGTTACCACTGGTTTGCTGATAGGCATAGGCGAAAGCTTGTCTGATGTAATTAATTCATTATTGCTTATAAATGAATTAAATAAAAAATATGGGCATATTCAGGAGGTAATAATCCAAAATTTTTCCCCCAAGATTGGAACCAATATGGAAAACAATGTTCCACCTTCAAATGATTATTTTTTAAAATGCATAGCAACTGCCAGAATATTATTGAAGAATATTAGCATTCAGGTTCCACCTAACCTAAGCCCAAAAATATATGCTGGGTATTTTGATGCAGGAATTAATGATTGGGGCGGGATTTCGCCTCTAACGCCAGATTATGTTAACCCAGAATATCCATGGCCTACAATTAAAGATATTGCAAAAATAACTAAAATGAAAGGTTTTACTTTACGGGCAAGATTACCAATCTATCCAGAATTCATAAATAACTATCATAAATACAGCAATTTTGTACCTATGAGTCTTAAAAAGTACGTTGAAGATTTAATAGATAACTCGGGATTAGTTAAAGGGGAATACACATCATGAATATCGATACTATATTAAAAAACATTGATCCTGAAATTTCAGTCATTTTAGATAATTCTTTAAGCAATAGGGAATTAACAATTTCTGATGCCCTAAAGTTATTCAACAGCAAGGATATGGAAATATCCATTATTTCATTAATAGCTGATGAACTAAGACGAAGGGAAAATGGGAATACTGTAACATATGTAGTTAATAGGAATATCAATTTTACAAATGTATGTATAAAGCAATGTGGATTTTGTGCCTTTAGTCGGGATTTTAGGCAAGAGGAGGGTTATAATTTACCAATTGAGGAAATAGTTATAAGAGCTAAAGAGGCTTGGAAATATGGCGCAACAGAGGTATGCATTCAAGCAGGATTGCCACCAAACATGGATGGATATCTATATGTGGACCTATGTAAGGCTATAAAAAAAGAGTTGCCTGACATACACATTCATGCTTTCTCACCTGAAGAAATTCTTTATGCGTCTTTGAAAACAAATACAAGTGTTTACGAATATTTAAAAATGTTGAAGGAAGTTGGTATCGGAAGCTTACCTGGAACATCTGCAGAAATACTTGTTCAGGAAATTCGAAACAAGATATCACCCGGTCGAATATCTGTAAAAGACTGGATTAACGTCATTACAACCGCACATAAATTAGACATTCCAACCACATCTACTATTATGTATGGTCATGTGGAAACATATGATGATATAGTAAAACATTTAGACATACTAAGAAAAATACAAAAAGAAACAAATCATTTTACAGAGTTTGTCCCATTAAGTTTTATCCATACTGAATCTCCGATGTATAATTTAGGGTTAATGCCGAACTTGAGAGAAGGTGCAGAGGGTTCTGAAGTATTGAAAATGCATGCAATATCTAGAATCTTCTTTAACCAAGTTATAAAAAATATACAGGTGTCATGGGTAAAAGAAGGCCAAAAGTTGTCTCAAATTATGTTATGTGCAGGTGCCAATGATTTAGGAGGGTGTCTGATAAATGAAAGCATATCTACATCTGCTGGTTCCCTGTACGGACAATTATTAAGACCTAAAGAAATGAAAAAACTCATTAGTTCTATAGGTAAAATTCCCGCCCAAAGAACTTCTAGTTATGAAATAATCAACAAATATGAAACTAAAGAAGAAATAGAGAATGAATCCATTCTAGATAAAATTGACCCAACGGTGTTTGGCTCTTATAAAGAACTGATTACTATTAATAAATTTAGATACAAGTTAAAGTGAAGTAAGATACACTAATTCTGATATTTTTAGATTCTTAATAATTACCCAAAAATCTTTATATGTGTTTTTTTCCAAAAAAATAAAAGTTGTTTTTAGATAAAAGTAAAAATGAGTTTAAAAATGATGTATTGTTAGGTTTAAGTAATCCAATACAAAAATCCATCCCTTCAAAATATCTATATGATGCCGTTGGATCAGAATTATTTGAAAGGATTACCTTGCAACCCGAATATTATCTTACTAGAACTGAAACAAAACTACTAGGTATCCATGCAAATGAACTAATAAAGGATATACCCAAAGAAATTATTTTAATAGAGTTAGGTAGCGGTAGTTCAAAAAAAACCAAATTTTTATTTACTGAAATAATGGAAAAGCAAAATCAGCTATATTATTTTCCAATAGACATTTCTTTTGACTTTCTGAACTCCGTTGTCACGAACCTTCAAAAATCCTTTTCAAATGTTATTGTTAAAGGCATCCCGGATGATTATATAAATGGGATTAACCATTGTAACAACATTTTATTTGAGAATAATGTTGAAATCAAGAGTGTTTGCAGGTTAATAATATTTTTGGGGTCGAGTATCGGTAATTTTGAGATTGATGATGCGCGTAATTTTCTAAAGGATATAAGACTTCAAATTAAAAATGGCGATTATCTCCTAATTGGTTTTGATCTCGAAAAAGATGTTCCCTTGCTGGAAAGTGCATATAATGATAAAGAAGGTGTTACTTCGATGTTTAACTTAAATTTGCTCAACAGAATAAACAAGGAGTTAGGAGGAAACTTCAGTATTGATAACTTTTCTCACCATTCTTTTTACAATAAAGACAAAAAAAGGATAGAAATGCATATTTTATCTAACAAAAAACAACAGGTTTTCATCTCTTCTTTAAATAAACAATTTTACTTTGAGAAAAATGAGGCTATTCATACAGAAAATTCTTATAAATATAGTTTAGATGATATTGAAGGAATCATAAAGAGGGCGGGTTTTTCAATGGAAAAGGAATTTTCTGATGGAAATAATTGGTATACATTAGCTCTTTTAAAACCTAGATAGAATTTTTGTTTTTGAATTTCAGAAATAATCAATCAAACGTCATGTAATTCCACTGTGATTTACCAAACATGGCAAGGAATTGAATTGTATCTAATTCTTTTAACAATTGTAGAATCAGGCATGACAAAAAGTAAATTTAGGATTAATTTTGTTTTCACAAAAAGAATTCTTTTTGTCTGGCTTTGACTCGTGTATTATAAAAGAAGAATGGCGCAAAGACATGAAAAATTGGATAACGAGTCTTTAAACTGCAAAATTTTTATAAGAAGAATTAATTCCAATTTGTAATCTGATTAAAGATTCATAATTCATTTTATATTTTGTAATGCAATTTTTCCTTTTCGGAAAAAAAAATTAACGGTAACAGAAGATTAGAATTGGATATGATATTATAGGTATTGACTATGATTTTACCACAGTTAGTTTTTGCCTGTCAATGTCCTCTTTTTCTATTTTTTTGAACAATGGCGTTATGTTCTGATTCAGTGTGTGGCCGTTTTCGAGAAATTTTTCAGATGCAGAATACCAGTTTTGTTTTGATAATTTGTCATTGTAGCCTAGCTGATGCCAAATCTTCTCTGCAGATGAAGGTATAAACGGATAAAGCATGATTGCCAATGCTCTTGTTGCATTTACGGAAATCCATATTGCATTGTTTGAGGTATCTTTTGGTTTCCATGGGTGCTTGTTTTGAAAATATTGATTGAAAAATGTACTAAATTGTAAAATACTCTTGATGGCTCTGTCGATATTATTGTTATATAACAAATCACCAATTTCATATGCTATATTTTCAATTTTCGATATGGCCTGTTTGTCCGCTTCATCAAATTCAGACGGTGATGGAACAATACAATTAAATTGTTTCTTTGTAAAAGAAAGTGTTCTATTAATGAAGTTTCCAATATTGGAGATGAGTTCATTATTTATTTTTTCTTGAAAATTATCCCAATCAAAATTAATGTCTGATTGGGAATATGGTATGATTGATGAAAAGTAAAACCTAAGATAATCCGGATTGAAATTCTTAACAAACTCTCCCAAGCCTATATACCAATTTTTACTTTTTGATAACTTTCTATTTTGAAATAAAAGGTGACCTCTTGTAATTATTTTATCGGGTAATTTGTATTCATTATCAATTCCTATTCGTATTGAAGGCAAAAACAAATAATGATGATACACTATGTCTTTCCCAATGTAATGATATATCTCCGACTCATTCCATAACTTTTTCCCGTCTTTTTTTAAAACGTTAGAAGCGAATGTTAAGAGTGATGATATATAACACAAATGATTATCAAACCAGCCATAAAAAACCTTTATTTCCTTGGTTTCGGAATTGTTCAGATTTGGTATGGGAACACCCCAACTAAGATCTCTGGTTATATCCCAGTCTTGCAATCCTGATTCAATCCAGTTTAACACATATTTTACAATATCGTGTTGAAGGTTCTCATTTGTTAATAACCAATTCTTTAAATCATTTGAAAAATCGGATAATTTGAAAAAATAGTGATTGCTTTTTTTCTTTACTGGTTCATTTCCGCACATTGCACATTTTGGCTCCAGTATTTCCTCAGGCACCCTTCCACAAGACTCGCACAAATCAGAATATTGGTTATCGGCTTTACAAAATGGACATTTTCCAACAACATATCTATCTGGCAGGTATTTATTATCAAAAGAACAAAAAAACTGAACAATTGGTTTCTCTATAATGTGGTTGTTATCATATAACTTTAAAAAAACATATCGAACAAAATCTATATTTTCAATTGAACTTGTTTTATAAAAGAAATCAAAAACGATTCCAACAGATTCAAAATCCCTTTTGTCTTTCTCATTCCAAATCTTAACGTATTCTTGAGGAGTCTTGCTTTCTTTTTCTGATTTTATAAGGATTGGAGTCCCAAAATCATCTGTTGCACATATGTGATATATCTCGTTACCTGTTAATTTTATAAACCGAGTAAAAATATCTGCAGGCAAATAGGTAGAGGCAATATGTCCTAAATGTATCTCACCATTAGCATATGGCAATGCCGAAGTCAATATTATTTTCTTATCTTTTATTTTGTATAGATTTTTAGGTGGTTTGCCCGGTTTATCTTTATCTGATTGAAAATCATATCCACAATCATTGTCAGGTGATTTACAATTGTTATCCAAACCAAAACCAGGCTCGTTACTACTTTTATTATAAATTGATAAATTATCCATAAGATTTCTTTCTTTTCTTTACTAGTAATATCGATAGAATTTTAATTTAACTATGAAGTTATTCAACACGGCTTAAAAAACATTTAATAATTTTTAATCTATAACTATATTTCCATTAAATGACGTGGGTAAAAATCGCAAATAAAAACGAGATCAAAGAAGGAAACGGAAAAGAAGTGAATATAAATGGTCAAAGAATAGCATTATTTTTATCAAATAACAAATATTATGCAATAGAAGCATTGTGCAGACACCAAGACGGATCACTTGCACCAGGAAAAATAGAGGGTGAAGTTGTAGAGTGTCCATTGCACTTTTGGCATTACAATATACGAACTGGTGAATTGCTAGATTACCTTGAGGGTGTTAAATTGACGACATTTAACCTGGAGATTAGAAAAAATGAAATTTACCTTGACATTTAGGAGTTACCAGGAGAAATTTAAACCCATTTCTAATGAAACTATTTAACAGCCTTACAAATCAAAAAGAAGACTTTCTTTTTCCAGATAGCAAGATTAAAATCTATTTGTGTGGGGTCACTGTTTATGATGATTGCCATATTGGTCATGCAAGAACAATCATCGTTTTTGACGTTCTCAGAAGATATTTTTTATCTAAAAATTTCGAAGTTGAACTTGTACAAAACTTTACCGATATTGACGATAAAATAATCAATAGGGCCAAAATAGAAGGAACCACTTTCGACCTCATTTCGCAAAAATATATAAAAAGTTACTTCAGTGATTTTGATGCCTTAAATGTAATTAGATCTACTGCATATCCAAAGGTTACAGAACACATCAAAGATATTATTGAATTCATTAATGGATTAATAAAAAAAAATAAAGCATATGTGGGGTCAAATGGTGTGTATTATAGGGTAAAATCATTCTCCAACTATGGTAAGCTTTCTAATAAAAAAAGTGAATTATTAGAAGCAGGTGCCCGCATTGAAATTGATATAACAAAAGATGATCCTCTAGATTTTGCATTATGGAAATTCCATGGTTCTGACCCATACTGGATCAGTCCTTGGGGATTGGGTAGGCCTGGATGGCATATTGAATGCTCTACAATGGCAATAAAATACCTCGGACATAACTTTGATATTCATGGTGGGGGTCAAGATCTAATTTTTCCTCACCATGAAAATGAAATAGCGCAATCAGAAGGACTATATGATGAATCATTTGCAAAAACGTGGGTGCATGTAGGTATGGTTACCATAGAATCAGAAAAGATGTCCAAATCTATAGGGAACACCATTTTGATATCTGAACTTTTAAAGAAAACAAACCCAAACATTATACGTTTGTTTTGTTTGTCTGCTCAATACTCTAAACCTCTTGACTATTCTGAAGAGAACATTGACAAAATCAAAACAAAGTGGGGACAAATACATAATGCATACCATGAGTTAAGGTACCGAATTGACAATAAACTCGAATATACTCCAGGCCCTCAGTTTAACTATGCTGTTTTTAAAAGCGACTGCAGTGAATTTTATAAAGAATTTGAAAATTTTATAGATGATGATTTAAATTTCTCCAATGCATTAACATCCTTTTTTAAATTTATCAACATGATAAATAACATTTTTTCAATAGAGGTTGCAGACAAAGAAATATCCGTTTTTGTTTTCGAACTTTATGAAAAATTTATGTTTGTGTTGGGTTTAAGAATCACTTCAGTCCCATACGACGAGAAAGAAAAAATTCAAGAATTGATTGAAAAAAGAAATACTTTTAGAAAGCTTAAAAAATATGAGGAAGCCGATGGTATAAGAAAGGAACTCTATGCTAAATTCAATGTTGAATTGACCGACCATAAGGGTTATACTGTATGGAGAAAAATTAATTGATTTATTAATACTTTGGAAAAGGAATGTTGGCTTCGTCCAACTCTAGTATTGGCACATATATAGAAAGCGTATCTAATCCAATATGATCAACAAAATTAAATTCACCAGTCAGTCTTTTTAATTGAATATATTTCTTTAAGATTCCATCAGATGGGATAAAATAATGTATCGTTGAACCACCTATATTTCCAGTTTGGATAAATAAAACCTCTTTATTGTTCCTAATGGTGTGATAGAGCATAGGGATCAAGCCTATTGGTGATTGAGATGAGTATAAGATGACTTTTAGCATATCTTCAAGTGATTTGTATTTGAAAAACACTAAATTTTTATTATAGTCTGATTGACTATTATTTTCGTTATTGCTCATGTCTAAAGTTTATTAATGCAATATAAAGATTTTTTTGTTTATTTATTGTAAGCCATTTAAGTCATTTTACTTTTCATTTGGCTGATATTGAATACGCTAAAGTCAACCAACCATTGAAAAACTATCCCCACCTAATTACGCCATTTCTTTAGAAAGATCCCTTTTGCTATTTATATTAATTATCAGTTAACCTCAACAAATATTCCTAGTAAGGCGGTCAGTCCAATTATAAGAAAAAACAACAATACATCAACACTCAAGTTATCCGCATTACTACGAGAAGACAGTTTGTAGACTCTCGGAAAATACCAAATAAATTTATGCAAAAAGCAAAATTTTTTTATGGATTTTAATTACAAATAAATCCGCAATAAATGGGTTGTATACAATAATTGTCTGCCCCACGTATTGAAATATAAAACAATTTATCTTTTTTAGTTTGAATTGCGTTTTACACCAAACAAACATCTATAATACTTTACTTAAAATAATTTATATTGAAAATAAACCTAACATCCAATAATCATTTAACATGTATAAATCACAAAGATAAAAAATTTTATCTTAGTTTGGAAAGTTATATTGCGGGACCACCCCACAACAATGAATGCAAGGAAGGCATTCTAATATGCAATGAATGCTCTCAAAAATACCCCATTATTGACGGTGTAGCTATAATCGTACATAATTTTGTCGATTATTGCTCTGAAAGAATGATTACATTTGGAAAGTGGATTTTAGAGGTAAAAAGTGATGGATTAAAAGGTTATCTTAAGGATATTGCCAAAGGCATCGAAAAAAAAAACATTACAGGTAATAACTATGAAAACGACGGACTTTATTTTCAAAGTTACAGATGGCTACATAATGAAAATTTTGAAAGTGATAAGTTTCTTCATTTGCTAAGGTGGAAAATCAAACCATCGGATATTTACAGAAAACTAGCTTCAAACGTAATTTTCAATCCAGAAGGAATTGGACTGGATTTAGGGTGTGCATTGGGTTTATCTACCTTTGAAATTGCGAAAAAGTTTGCATTTGTATTCGGGGTCGATACCTCTTTTTCATTTATTAGAGAGGCAAGAAAAAAATCAATGGATCAAGGAATAACAAATACGGAATTTATAGTAGCAGATATATTAAATCTGCCTTTCAAAAACCAAAAATTTGATTTGGTTTTCGGCCTAAACATTATTGAATTTGTTTCATTAACCAAGGTATTAGAAGAGGTTCATAATCTCCTAAAACCTCACTGTACCTTTATAATTACCTCCCCATATGACTACAATCGCGAAAATGTTTATGAGCCAAAAATGGATGATATTTTGATAAGAAAAACCATCGAAAAACATGGGTTTGAAATAACCCACAGAACCCACAATGAATCATTTATCCCATGGATGTTAAAGATAAACGAAAGGACATATCTTTTCTATTTTCTGGATTTAGTTGAGGCTAAAAAAATCTCAAAACATAAATATTGATCAATATTTTTTTCTATTTCATTTATTGTATTGATTTCACTGTATGATAATTATTTAATATGTTTTACTAAGATTTAATAATAGTAGCGTTAGAAAAAAAATAAACATATGATGAAAATTGTGTTGGAAAGATCTTCTCCCGCTTCCACATCCCGTTCTTTCCTTGATTATGATGCCTCCGAAATTGAAGATGGCGTTACTTCTAATTGTTTGCTGGGCCTTTTTGGGACCCCTATTATAACTAGAAACTTAAACATACTTAACTCATTATATGAAATTGAAAAAATATTGATTCCAAAAGAGTTAAAGTTTTTGGCACCGATTATTAGTTCTTCATTCAAATTAGCAACAGAGGAAATCGATAGACTGATTCATAAAAAACTAGTAAATACAAATTCGGTTTGTGATGATGATTTTAATGAAGGGGTTTCTGTAAATTCCAATTATGGATGTAAAAATAGTTTAAATAAAAACACTATTAACCTAAATAAAAAGATATTAGATCTTAATGAAAATACTCTATTTTTACCATGCGATGTTATACTTGAAAGCAATTCCTCGGTAAAGAAATTAAAGTTCCAGAGGTTCCTTCATCCATGGAATTTTTTAGAGGTAATTAGCAACCTGCTGAAAAGCGAAATAAAAAAAACCATTATTTCAAATAAATCCCAAATTGCAAAGTCCGCCATAATAGATGGCCCGTGTATCATTGACGATGGCGTTGTAATAGATGACTTTGTGAAAATAAAAGGTCCTGTATACATTGGAAAAGGAAGCTTTATAGGGATGGGTTCTCTGGTAAGGAATAGCATACTTGAACATAATACTAATGTTGGGTTTAATTGTGAAATTGGAAAATCCTATTTCGCAGGAAATGCAAAAATATCTCATCACAATGTCATTTTGGATAGTTTAATTGGAAAAAACGTCTGGTTTGGCGGATACTCTGGGACTGCAAATGTTTTATTAACACGCAATAATGTTCAATATGTCATAGATGGAAAACTTG
This sequence comes from Candidatus Nitrosocosmicus sp., assembly GCA_046715515.1. Taxonomy (GTDB): domain Archaea; phylum Thermoproteota; class Nitrososphaeria; order Nitrososphaerales; family Nitrososphaeraceae; genus Nitrosocosmicus. The sequence continues at coordinate 6,034 of JBKJYK010000198.1, read as the reverse complement.
AGGACACTGGAAAAAATCATTTTGGGGCCGTGGTCTCTAACAATAGTTCGATAGGTGCATCAGTAATCATATTACCTGGTAGGAAAATACCCCCCAATTCAATGATTCCTGCAGGAACTATTTACAAAAAATAAAAAACCCATTTGTTTATTGTAATTATAGTAAGGGTTTTGTAATCCCCTAAAAATTAATGCTATCTCATTAACCAAGGAACTACAAATGCCAACGCTACAATTACAATCATACCGTATGTAAGAATCTTTGAGGCGTGCCTTAGAATACCTTTTCTTTTTTCCGTTTTCTTGTCGATTATGGCGTTATATAGTTGACCTCCGTCTAATGGTCCTATTGGCAATGCATTGAATATTGCAACATTAAAGTTGATGAACCATAACCAAAAAAACAGGTTTGCAGGTATTGAAAAAAACGGTCCGAATATGGGGGATGAATACTTTTCTTGCATCATTGATGAAAATGGTATAACTCCCTGTGCCATTGTTGGAGGTGCAAGTAATGCAAGGGGATTTGAAACAAATAATGAATTATATCTATCTAATACTTTTTTTGGATCAGAAACCTCAGTAACTGTAACGCCTAATATCCCCTTACCGGGTTCCCTCACGTTTGGCAATGTGGCTTGTTTGACGACTTTTTCCCCGTTCTCATTTAACCACGTAATAGACACAGTTTTACCCAAATTAGTACCCAAATTTTCATTCAAGTCTACTGGGTTTCTAATTTCGTTATTCTGAATTTGCTGAATTGTTGAACCCTTCGTTAATCCTAATGATTCAGCTAGTGAGTTTGGGTTTATAGTTGTAACTGACACCCCAAAAATATTTGGATTTATTGGCAGGGATATAGTTAAGCTAGATGTTATCAAAAACATTAAAAATAATGCTACACCAGCTAAAATTATATTGCTCATAGGACCTGCAGTCATAATAGAGCTTTTTTGTTTTATAGATATCTTATCAAGTTCATCTCTTTCAATATTTACAAATGCACCAATGGGTAGACCTAAAAACAGTACAATTCCAGTGGATTCAACCTTGACCCCATGCACTCGGGCAACTATTCCATGCCCTGCCTCATGAATTATTATTGTTAGTACCAAAGCTATCCATCCCTCAACGATTGGCAGATATGGGTTTAATCCAGGTATCAGCAAGTTAGACTGTGGTCCTATTCCCCTTGCACCCTCTCGAACAATCTCACTTGTAAAAAGTGTAATGATTGCACCTAATATCAAAAACAAAGCTAGACCGGTTATAAGGGGCATCAAATATGTAGTAAATTTGGCATAAAATTTTGCTGCCCGTGTACGTGCAATGTTATCAAAAAATTTTAAACCAAATGGAGTATGAATTAATATTAATGGTAATTTTACATCAAATTTAATTTTCGATTCTTGTTGCAATCAAATAATATTGAAGTTAATTATTATTTAAATTGATCATATTTTAGGCATATCATTGTATAAAGCAATACCCGATACTAAATAATTCATTTGAAAAATTTACATGATATTAGGGAAAAAATACAGTATAGGGCATTTGCAATATATTGACTTGAAGTTGTTTGTATGTTTTTTTCCGATTCAACTGTTAAATGGGTGTTAGCACATCGACTATCGTGAATATTAAACCATATCCCGATAGTTTTGAACCGTTGAGATTATCTCCATGTCCTAATAAAAAAACAATGTGCTATGCTTAATTCCACACCATTCATTCACTATTTTGTAAAATAGTTAAAATAAATTCATTAATTGCAACAATTACAATAACATCAATAACAATAATATCAACTAAAAGTATGCATAAAAAATAATTGTGAAAGTAAAAACGCAAAGCACAACTGAATAACATTCTCGTCGAAAAAAGGTTTTGTACAGTGAGAAAATATTAAGAAAATTACCGATGATGTAGACGCAAAATTTACAATAATTTCCAAGGTTATTTGCAAAATTCAAGTAATAATACGTTATGCAATTAGCCTTTCGCTCTAACTATTTTAACCCTGTCAAGTACCTTCCAGTATTCTACTTCGCTGCCTTGGCTTATTTTATCTCGAATCTCATCTTCTATAGCAGATGTTTCAAACACCTCAAAGGTCTCGAGGTCCATTATCTGCAAAGTTTGACCCGATAAGGATATTATTTGCCCGGTTTTTTTATTTATAAGCGGAACCTCAACATTTGCAGAAACTGGTGATACCATGCTGTGTCTTGATCCATCAAAAACCCCAATAGCTGCCACCCTAGCTTTTGCTGAGCCATGTTTGCCAGGTTTGCTATGATCATAAGAAACAATTCTGCAAGGTTCCCCATCAATAATTATATAAGATCCAACTTTCAGACTACCCAGATCCATCGGTTTGCTCAATAATACTCTAAAAAATTGAATTAGTAAGCATATTTAACAGTTATGTTATTTCTTGCTCTTTTTGTCAAGATACCTTAGCAAAATTTGAAATAGCATAAATATCTCGTAGTTATATCTTTTCCAATACTCAAACTATATCAATTGTTTCTTCTCCCTTTTAATTCAAAAAGAAAAAATAACCTCAAATACAATTTATTGAAATGCTAATTACCAACTTTATTTTTAAAAAATATAACCTACCGTAAATATGGATCCAAAAACAATCAAATTAGTTTTATTTACCATTTTTATCAAAAGATTAAAAAAGACCACCAAAGAGATTATTATAAAAATTGAAAGTAGTTGCAATAGGCAGTCGTGTTTTTATTACAAGTTTTCAATTAGCTGGTGTTTTTGGAATTCAAATAGATTCACCTTCAGAAGCCTTGGAACAGGTAAAAATAAATAGCAACAATGGTGAAATTGGTTTGATCCTCTTAAGCGATGATTTTGGTAATGAAATCAGGTCTCAATTAACTGATTTAAGGGCAAAAAAACCAATTCCTTTGATTTTTGAGTTGCCCGCACCTGGTAGCTCTAAACAGAAAGTAGACTATAGAGGCCTTTTAAAACAAATTTTAGGGTTATAATCAATTTTTTACATGTTTTGATTTATGTTGATAAAAGCTTTAACTATTGCAGGCAGTGATTCCTCTGGCGGAGCTGGAATACAAGCCGATATCAAAACGTTTTCGGCGTTAGGGATTTATGCTACAACTGTAATAACTGTACTTACTGCACAAAACACAAAAACTGTTTCAGATGTATTTGTTACACCACCAGAATTCTTTAAAAATCAACTTTTAACAACATTGGAAGACATCAAACCCGACATTATCAAAATTGGGGTGTTGTATGATGATTCAATTATTGGAATAGTATATGATATTCTTAACCCTCTGAAAATTCCAATAGTTTTAGATCCTGTTTTAGTATCTGGAACAGGGATCAAACTTCTGATGGACTCTTCAATTGACGATTTTAAAAAAAAAATTATTCCGCTTTCATTTGTGATTACTCCAAATTTAGTTGAAGCAGAGACATTGATTGGAGATAAAATATCATCCGAAAAAGAAATAATTGACGCTGCATATAAAATAATGAATCTCGGATCCAACAATGTAGTAATCAAAGGTGGACATGATCCAAATCAAAAACAAAAAGTATTAGATATTTTGGTAGAAAAAGAAAACAACAACATAACAAAGTTGTACAATGACCGACTAAAAATTGCTGAAACTCATGGAACGGGGTGTAATTTTTCATCATCTTTGGCATCGTTCTTAGCAAAAGATTATGGAATTAAGGAATCTTTTTTCTTAGCTAATGACTACGTAAAGGAGGGTTTGATGAATGTTATTAAAATTGGAGACGGTATAGGGGTAACAAATCCCCTCGTGAATTTGTATGCGAATTCCGCAATGTATAAAGTATTCACGTCCTTGTATAAGGGTGTAAAAGTATTAGAAGAACTAAAGGATTTTTATCTTTTGATTCCAGAGACCAAAACAAATTTTGTTTACTCTTTGGAAAATCCAAAAAACATGTTTGATGTTGCAGGGGTAGTTGGTAGAATTACTAACATTGGAACCAAAGTTAGGAGCCCAAATATTGTGGAATTTGGCGCATCAAGTCATGTTTCTAATACCGTCATTTCGGCATACCCATATAATCATCTAATTCGCTCAGCAATTAACATTAAAAATTCCAAAAAAATATTAGGTATCTGTAAAACAAATTTTGTATGTTCCGAGTATTCGAGAAGTGAAGAGAAACCTAAAAACAAAGATAGAGAAGGCTTTACAATAAGCTGGGGTATTAAAAATGCCATGGAAAAATCAACCAAAGCCGAAGTTGTGTTTCATCATGGTGATCATGGAAAGGAGCCAATGATTATAATTTTCGGGAAAAATCCATTTGAAATCATTGACAAAGTTAAAATCATCATTTCTAAACTAAATTGTAACTAATGTTTTAAATAACATTTATTTTTTTATAAACTGTTATGAAAGCGGTGATTTTAGCAGGAGGACTTGGTACTAGATTACAACCTTATACTTTTTTTATACCAAAACCAATGCTGCCACTAGGCAATAAACCATTGCTAGAATACCTTGTTGAATGGTTGTCCAATTCTGGAAAAATAGACCAAATAATACTTTGCGTTAGCTATTTGCACAGGACCATAGAGGACTATTTTGAAGATGGCTCTCGATTTGGTATCGAGATCAAGTATGCCAGGTCTGAAAGACCTTTAGCAACTGCTGGTCAATTAAAAACGGCGGCCAAATATTTGAACGAAACCTTTGTTTGCCTTTATGGCGACTCCATATACGAGTTTCCCCTAGATAGGATGATCGATAACCATACAAATTCCAATGCCTATATTTCTATGGCCCTTGCGAAATATAAAACAAAATTAAAGTATGGGTTTATAGATGTTTCCTCAGACAAAAACAATTTTGTTACTGATTGGAGGGAAAAGCCTGAAATCGCCGGATTGATAAATATAGGTTGTTATGTATTTGAACAAAGTTTTTTGGATTTTATACCCAACTCTATTTCTTTTGGAATGGATGACGCTGTAAGAGAATCAATAAGCCAAAATAAGCAAGTTAAGGCGTTCGTTGTGGAAAATGAGGGATTCATTGATATAGGGGACAAAAAATCATATTTGGACGCTTATAAGCAATATGTTAAAAAACTAGGGAAAATCTAGAAGCATGACAGTGCATTGATAATCGTTATCCTATATCGTTGATTTGATCTGATATTTTCTTAAAGGTATCGGAATTGTACCTTAAACCTTTATAATATGGTATTGTTCCCAAAACTTGTATCTTTGTTAATCGCTCTATAAATGATGGGGTGGATTTTACGGCAATGTTTGGCCTTTCTGGCATTTTGTTAAATATTATTCCTTTAATAGGTATCTTGTAATCTTTGCATTTTTGAATCGTCAATAGTGTGTGGTTTATAGTACCTATCCGGGCAGATGTTACTATAATTACTGGTAGCCTTGTCAATTTGACAAAATCAACCAAGTTGTATTTTTGGTTAATTGGAACCATTAGTCCGCCTATGCCCTCAACAACAATAAAATTATACTTTTCTTTTAAATGTGAAAATTTTTTAAGAGCAATCATGATATTTGGCGGTTTTGTTTTTAAGATCTGACTTGCCATGTATGGTGATGCGGGTAGCTTATAGAAATAAGGGTTCAAATAACTTTGATCTTCTTTTAAACCAATTGATTTGGATAACAAGTACAGGTCTTTGGAATAAAATTTTTCAGAAAAAATTTTATTTGAGGTTGCAAAAGGCTTCATTATACAAACTTTATCATTGTGTTGCGACAATTTCCATGCCAAGGATGCCGAGATAAGCGTTTTTCCAACACCAGTATCAGTTGCGGTTATGAATATTCCATCTGACAATGTTGAAAACCAAGTTTAATGTATAGTTCACCAATATTTTGGGTTTGCCCTATAATCGTAAACATATTACTGCTAAATGATTTTCTTATCCTATTTTTGTATTTATTCTAAAGTATAACCATCTGATGATATCCGCCTTACACCACTATTTTTATGCGTACAGTTTTGATA